>NZ_JBHTIU010000008.1:15364-244850 GCF_042677205.1 Paenibacillus residui | reverse complement strand
AGACCCAGCATACAGGAGGCGCTCTTTCTTTTCAAACCGCAAATTAATTCATTACAGGAATAGCTCCTATCTATCCTTGGCGCCACTGCTCCGCGGTTCGGATGAAATCAACTCCGTCCGCCCAGCGGCGCAAATCATGCCTTCTCCCTCGAATGCGTACCTGCTGATCGTCCGCTTCAATGAAGAGACTTTCGCTGATGCTTCCGGACAGCGGTACCGATTCTTGATCGAAAGGATTACGGACCGATGAAGAGCCGACGAAGACATTGATCTCTTCATAATATATATTCGGGCAAGAGAGTTGTAAATGAGTATGGCCGGAAAAATAGACAACCTCGGGATATTTGGCCAGCATCGCCGTAGGTCACCTTCCCGCTGTCGTCCAGAATCAAATGATAAGTGCTCGAATCGAACGGTTCGTTTCCGGATGATCGTCTCGGCCAGGCGGAAGTTAGTCTCGATATAGAGACTGCTTTCTTCAAATAATGGAAACTAATTGTCGGGAAGAATCGTCTAACAGAGTAGGAGTCATTGAGGGATGCAAGCAATGACTGATCGAAATGTGCCGGTTGCCGGTTTTATTAAGCGCCGACGGCGGCATAAGATGAATCGAATGAGGTTAAGATCGGCGGGGACAGCAGCCCGGGACATTCTTCGGGAAGCGTATTTACGCTGAGTCAAGCCCCTGTATACCAAATAACTCTCGTTCAAAGCACATAGACACTATTAAGGTTTTTTTAAGACTATTCCCTATTCTGTCTTAAGAAATGATTCCTATAATGAACAAGGAGATCCAAAATAAAAAAATAAAGGGGGACCTGAATTTGCAGCTTCCATTGGAAAGGCCTTCGGCTCGCCGGCAGCAAGGATGGCTTCGCAGCAACTTCAAGCCGCTTCTGCTGCTGCTGACCATTCCGCTGTTGAACATCGTCTACCCGCTGCTTAATCATCCTGGGCGCGGAGTGACTTATTTGACAACGGCATTGGACCATCGCATTCCATTCTTGAAAATATTCGTGTTGCCTTATATCGCGTGGTATGCTTTTATTATTTTCGTCCTTGTATTATTATGTGCGAAGGACCGGATGACCTATTTCCGGACGCTGGGTTCCTTTCATATCGGACTTATCGTTTGCTATATTATTTTTTATTTCTACCAAACGGCGGCCCCCCGCCCGGAGCTAACCGGAGATGATTGGTTAACCGCTTTGGTCCGGTTCATCTATTGGTCGGATCAGCCGTTCAACTGTCTTCCAAGCATTCATGTGCTGACGAGCTATCTGGTCATGAGGGGATTGCTGGCAAGCTCGATTCGGGGCTTCGGGTTGCGGCTGTTTACTATCGTTACCGCGGTGCTTATTATTTTATCGACGCTGTTTATTAAACAGCATGTAATATTGGATGTGTTCGCAGGCATTCTGCTGGGTGAATTGGCTTTCGTCCTGAGCCAGGCCATCATTCAGCAGGTCCTGAACGGAAGGAGCAAGCATGTATGGCAAAAGAAACAATACTCCTTGTCGACGATGAAAAAGAAATAGTTGATCTGCTGGAAATTTATTTAAAAAATGACGGTTATCAGCTTCTTAAAGCCTATAACGGCCTGGAAGCATTGAACATATTAGAGTCCCATGTTGTCGATCTCATTATTCTGGATATCATGATGCCCAAGATGGATGGCATTCAGGCCTGTCTGAAAATCCGCGAGCAGAGGAACATGCCGATTATCATGTTGTCGGCGAAGAGCCAGGACATGGACAAGATCACGGGCCTCAGCATGGGAGCGGACGATTATGTGACGAAGCCGTTCAATCCGCTTGAGCTTATGGCGCGGGTCAAATCCCAGCTCAGACGCTACAAAAGGCTGAACACCCCCTCCGATGCCAAGGCAGAGGAGATAGAGATCGATGATCTTACCATCAATGTAGCTACCCATGAGGTCAAAGTCGACGGACGTGAGGTCAAGCTTACTCCGCGGGAATTTTCCATTCTGGAGCTGCTGGCCAGAAACCGGGGCATGGTCTTCAGTATTGAGAAAATATACGAGCGGGTTTGGAAGGAAGCTTTCTTCGAATCGGAAAATACGGTGATGGTGCATATTCGAAAAATAAGGGAGAAAATCGAGGACAATCCCCGAAAGCCCCGATTTATAAAGACAGTGTGGGGGGTCGGCTATAAAATTGAAAATTAAATTCACGCCGTTCAAATGGCTTGGCCGGATTTTTCCTTTTAATTGGATCGGGGACATCTTCCGCTTCTCCTTTAAAATGCTGATCCAGGGCGTCAATAAAGTTCAGGAGAGCATCCGGCTGCAGTTGATCGTCACCTTCGTCATTTGTCTTCTCGTCTCGATGCTCACTTACAGCCTGAGCGCTACCTTTTTCGACCAGTATAATAAAGTTGCCCGGATTGATTATACCGAGGGCAAGGCAGAGATTGAAAGAGAGGCAAGAAGTATCGTTACCCGGCTGCAATATAAGCTTTCGGGAATATCTGAGGATGAAGTCAAGCCCATTATAGAGGATATGGTCCAATACAGCTCCTATAAAATGCTGATCCTATCTCTTGACGGGAAAGTGCTGTATAAGACCCCCAATACAACGGAAACTCAAGTCGACGTTCACCACCTCATCTCCAATGCGATGAATGAACGTATTTATAACGATAATACTTCGAAGGAATTCATCTCCTTTTTTCCGATTGATTTGGTTAGCGAGAAGGCTTATCTGGTAGTAAGCGGGATTCCGCGCCCGCAAATTGAATATGACCCGGGTTCCAGTCCGATTCCGCTAATAGCCGCAGTTGCCGCATTCATAGGTTTGTTCTACTGGCTGACGAAACGAAAGATGAAGGACGTGGAGGAGCTTGCCCAGGGGCTGCTGGAAATCTCCAAGGGCAATCTGGATTACAGGGTCCCGCATAAGTCCTCCGATGAACTGGGCTCGCTGGCGGACAACATCAACCACATGGCGAAGGAACTGCAGCGAACGATTGAGGAAGAAAGGCTGGCGGAGCGCACCAAGAACGAACTCATTACGAATGTCTCCCATGATCTGCGCACTCCCCTCACTCTCATTATCGGCTATTTGCGGCTGCTTAAAGATAAAAATTATGAGAACGAAAGGCAAGCGGAGACTTATCTGAATATCGCCGCCAGCAAATCGGAAAAGTTAAAGGGACTGATTGACGACCTGTTTGAATACACGAAGCTGTCCAATCACGGAGTCAGCCTCGCCAAGGAAAGGGTCTGCCTGAATGAATTGATCGAACAGCTTCTGGAAGAAACGGTCAGCTATGCGGAAGAGAACGAGCTTGTGCTGGAACGTCATCTTCCCGCTGAGAAGCTTATGGCGCATATCGACGCGGACAAAATCATCCGGGTGTTCGAAAATTTACTGACCAACGCCATTAAATACAGCTCCAAGCCCGGTGTGGTGTCTGTCCGTTTGACCAGAGAAGAAGGATATGCTCATATATGTGTCATCAATAATGGAGACCCCATTCCGGAAGATGAGCTGGACAAGCTGTTCGAAAGATTCTACCGCATTGACGCTTCGAGAACGTCCTCGACCGGAGGCTCGGGACTCGGACTGGCCATCGCCAAGAGCATTGTGGAAAACCATGACGGCAAAATCTGGGCCGAAACCGTAGGCCGCGAGATCCGCTTCTGCGTTCGCCTTGAACTGATTGACAGTTAATGATGTATTTCAAGGACTGTCTCAAATTCGCATAAAACGGAACATCCTATAAAGAAATGAAGCCAAAAAGGACCTCAAATCCCACTATGGAGCGGAAATGGGGTCCTTTTTTAGCTGCCAGCCCGACTTGGTGAGTGCTGATGAGTTTCCCTTCCCTTGGCGATTGGGCGAACCTAAATTGCTGCGAAAATACAGGAATTCTCTTGCCGAATGGCTGAATCCCTATTTCAAGAAGCAAAAAGATGTACTGTCGCAGGCTTTGCAGTGCACCCAGCCAACCTTATAGCCTGATATGCATCAGACTCCCAGGTGGTGCTTGAAAAATCGGAAACCGCCTAAAGAGACAGCCCCTTGCTCATAGTTCATCCCATAGTTTGTTTAAATACTCAAGGGATTGCGGGATGGTCAATGAAGAATTCTGTTCCGGTGCACATTCCAACGAAGCTTCTCCTGCGTAACCGGACCGTTTAAGTGTTCCCAGCAATTGTTTGAAATCGGCGCCTTTCTCCACAAGAGGACAGCCCGGCAGTCTCCGGTCCCGATCGGCGAGATGAACATGCGCCAGCAGCCCCATCTCCACGGCTTCTTCCAGGATGTCGTATTCCTCTCTCTGCATCAGCATATGGTAGGAATCCGCCGCGACACGAATATGGGGCAAATAGAGACCGGCGGCCAGTTCGATCGCTTCCTCCACCCATTTGATCCAATTGCATTCCTTACGATTAAGCGGTTCAATCGCCACGATTAACTCATGCTTCGCCGCGTGAGCTTCACATTGATGAAGGAAGGCTTCGAATTGCTCCGCTGCGGTTTCTTTATCGAAGCCTTGCGGGATATTCCGGGCTTGCCCCGCGCCCAGAATCACCGTTCCGGCTCCTAATCGCGCAGCCCGAAGAAAGGCGGACTCCAGATAGGCTTCCGTCAGCTCCGGGTTCACCTCCGGTCCCGTAAGCGGCAGGCCGGGTCTGATCATAGAATTCACTACCGGACAAGAAAGACCGGAGGTTTTCACCAGAGAAACCGCTTCTTCAAACTCCGGCTCCGCCAGTGCGGCGAGCGGGCTTAACGGCAGTTCCACCCTATCCAAGCCGTAGCCGGCGGCCTCCTCCAATTTGGCCTGCAGCCGGGCCATCCATTCCTTCATCCCTCCCGCCTCGGAGTTCCCTTGCCGGGGATAATCCAATACAATACATAAACCAAATTTCATTTATTTGACCACCTCAATCGCGTAGTATCGTAAGATTGACTGCCATGCCTATCTTAACATTATCCAAACATCCCTTGCAGCATCATGGAATTCCAATGGAACATTAGAAAGCTAAAACAAGCGGAAAGCCACCGTAAAACAGGCTGTTCCCTGTCCGGTGTTTTCCGCTTGTAAATTATTTTTCGTTCCCAATGATCGCCAAAACTTACTATTTAGATTTGAAAATTAAAATATACATACCACTTGTCGTCGTTCTCTTTTATCAAATTGAATTTTCGTTCTATTTCTCCCTCGTTTTCGATGTTTAATTTAATTTGTGCCTCTGCGTTGGTAGAATCCACTAGTTTAACCTTTAATATTTTATAATCGACGAGTTTAACTTCATGTATGTTTCTTTTGTAAAACGATACCAAGGACTCCCGATCACTGAATGTGACATCTCGAAGATTTGCCACTACTTGATCGATATCTTCGTTTTTCACTCCCTCTAAATAACTCGATAGAGTTTGCTCAATTGAGACTAAGGATGATTCATCATTAGATTTTCCTGCAGATGAAAAATAATAAATAGAGACAGTTGCTACAGCAATTAAAAATAATACTACTACCAATAAAATACTTTTTTGTTTTTTTGCTTCCATATAATCCCTCCATTATGATATAATCATTATACCATAATATTCCATTTACGGAATAAAAAATGATAGGTTGTGGAAAATTTGAAACTTCGCAAGTATGTTTTGTCATCATCCCTGTGTTTAGCGCTAGTTACAGGCTCCGTCGCTTCAGTGAATGCAACTCCTTCTATTTCTGAGGCAAAGGTTGATAGACTTAATGAGACTCAGAATCCTATGACAGTCAGCAAATCTTCCGGGGCTCCAATAGGTGTTGCTGAACCTCTTGCAGATTCTCAATTTCGTATAATGTCTCCAGTTAACGAAAAAGAGATTTATAGCTTTACTTTCACCGGGGTTACTTACTCCGGACTTCAATCCAAAACATTTTCTTCAACTGGCAAAAACATCCAAATAAATTCCCAAGCTGATGCAGATAATTACAACTATGCAAGCGGGGATTATTATATTGAGTTATGGAAAAAAAGATGGTTCGGTAGCGATACGAAAGGTAAGCTTAAATATCCGTTTGGCACACAGACTGTTTATGTAGGAAAATGGAGTGACGTAGGTGACGGAGACTTCTTTTTTACCGTTTGGGTGGATTCCGACTTGCCGCAAAAAATCGACGGTGCAGGGAAGGTTTATCAGAACGACGGTTGGTAATATATCGTGAAACAAGGGGAGGAACTCCCCCGCAAGCAACGCCCACTACCAAGTAAAAAAAGATAAAAATCGATTAACAGCCTCGGTCCTGAAATCTACGGGACTGGGGCTGTTTAATTTTCGCCTTGGAACGGTTCGTTTTTTTAAATCCTCCTACTGTTCCCCCCTCTGCTGTAAGGAATTCCCTCTGCAAATGAGTTTTTGTTCTACAGATATTTAAAAAGATTGATGACCTTTTCATTCTCCTTTATAATAAAATTGTTGAAAAATAATATTTATTTATCAGATAATAACGATAATAAACAATTATTGAATGATCCCCTCGACTCTTTGGAACGCTAACTTTGGACAGGAGGACGAAGAGCGGAATGAATATCAATCAATTGGAAACTTTAATTACTATTTCGCAGACGATGAGTTTTCGCAAAGCTGGAGAAATGCTGAATTTGACCCAGCCTGCTGTTTCCGCTCAGATCAAGAGTTTGGAGGACGAGTTTAAGACGGTGCTGATCGACCGGAATCAACCGGTCACCTTAACGGACAGCGGCCAGGTTTTTCTCGAGCATGCTTATAAAATTTTACGAACCGTCGAGGAGCTTAAGCAGAAGCTGTCGGATTTGGAGCATAAGCCCCAAGGTCATATTAATTTGGGGACGACCACCTCCATAGCTGTGCAAATCCTGCCGAGGGTGCTCTCCTACTTCCAGGACCAATATCCGCTTATCAAAACAACTATTCATTCCATGCCCACCTCGCAAATATTGTCCAGTGTCGAAAGCGGCGCCATAGATATAGGTATCGCTTATCTGTTTGACAAAAACCCCGGGCTGGAAACTTCCATCCTCTATTACGATACTTTCGAATTAGTGGTATCCCCAGATCACCCATTGGCTAAATCTTCTCATGCCTCTGTCGAATCTCTTGACCGACTGCCTTTTATTATGCTGTCTCCAGACACTGCCGTTCGCAGATTTGTGGACCAGCTGATCCGAAAGCTGAATATTCATCCGCAGATTGTTATGGAGCTGTCCAGCAGCGAAGAGGTTAAGCGGATGGTGGAATTGAATCTGGGAGCGGCGATTATTTCCAAAATGTCGATTTCCAACGAAATTCGGCTGGGCACACTTAAAATGGTTAATATCAGCGAGCTGGAGACTCCTCATCCGGTCGGAGTCATCTATAAATCCGGACGCTACTTAAGCTCAGCCATCAAACAATTCTTGAACGATTTAAAAGGGATGCCGGAAACTCATTTCATCGGCTCGGAATAAACCATCTCCATGACAATCATTAACCCTACATTCCGAGTACTTGGCGGGACCCCGAACTTATAAATTCTAAATGTAGACCGAAGGAGGCGCGACATGAAATTCGATTTGCATACCCACCACGAAAGATGCGGACATGCGGAAGGCTCTATTCGCGATTACATTGAAGCGGCTATAGAAGGAGGACTGAACGTCATAGGCATTTCCGACCACTCTCCTTATTTCGGCAGAGAGGAGGATCATGCGGAGCCTTACATTGCCATGGCCAAAAGCGAGTTCTCCCATTATATCTCCGAGGTGCTCAGGCTGAAGGAGGAATATAAAGACCGGATTGAAATTCTGCTCGGAGTTGAGTCCGACTTCTTCCCGGAGCACGCCGACCTTTACCGGCAAATCTATGAGCAGTATCCGTTCGATTATATTATAGGAAGCGTGCATCAAACCGGAGGGGTCAGCATTTTCAACCGCAACCGGTGGAAGAAGCTTGACGATGTGCAGAAAATTAAGGCTAAGGAAGAATACTACCGTCTGATCCTGCAATCCGCCCGAAGCGGCATGTTTCAGATTCTGGGACATATCGATGCCATGAAAGGTTTTTATCCGCAGTTTTCCCAGCTTCCGACCAAGGCTGTAGAGGAAACCTTGAAGGTCATCGGGGATGTCGGAGTCGCTATCGAAATTAATACTTCCGGCAAAACGAAAGATTGCGGAGGATGGTACCCTTCCGACGACATTCTGGAACGGGCGCTATATTATGGTGTTCCGGTCACCTTCGGTTCCGATGCTCATATCCCGTCGCGCATAGGCGATGAATGGGAGCTGGTTCAGAGAAAGCTCCGGGAAATCGGTTATAAGGAATGGGTCTTCTTCCGTCAGAAGCAGCCGGTCTCGGTCCCGCTGTGAGAACGCGTGCGTTGCGGCGCTGTATGACGGTTGATCGGACTGATTGATGCCATAACATTTGGACTTCTAGAGGTCCCGCTACCAAAAGAACGAAGACCTGCAGATGTGCAGGTCTTTAGAAGGATTTAAGCTGAAGTCGGCAAAAGACATGCAAAAGTGCAGGTGAATTGGCGATTTTGCCGATTTTCCGCTTTTGCTGGAGAAAGAAACTGCAGATTTATCCGTCTTTCCCGTGATTTGCCGAATCTCCGCTAAAAGACCTGCACTTTTGCTCTTCTTTGGGGCAGGACCGCCAAAATCACTTGGTAAGCCTCCCCCTATTCGTTCAATTCTTCCCGAACCGTTCCTTAGCCATAAACCGTTTCCCCGTTTTCCCCGGCGCTATCATTTCCAGCCGGCTGCCTGATTACACTTGGGCACCTCTGCTCGCTATTCATCGCTGCCGAAGGTGACCAGCCGGTTATGCAGCTCATAATAAAACCCTCGACGCCGGAGAAGCTCTTCATGCGATCCGGCTTCTGTAATTTTACCGTCCTGCAGCACCAGAATCCGGTCCGCCTTCTGAATCGTATTCAGCCTATGCGCAATGACGAAGCTTGTTCTCCCCTTCATCAGCCTCTGCAGAGCATCTTGAATTTTGACTTCCGTAACCGTATCTATACTGCTCGTAGCCTCATCCAGGATGAGAATGACCGGATTTGCCAGAATAGCGCGCGCAATGGACAGAAGCTGCTTCTGCCCTTGGCTGATTCCGCCGCCGCCCGGCTTAAGGACCGTATCGTATTGATTTCGCATTTTCATAATAAAGGAGTGGGCGTCAGCCATTTTGGCCGCTTCCTCCACTTCCTCGTCGGTCGCATCCAGCCTTCCGTAGCGGATATTCTCGCGAATCGTTCCCTGGAAAAGGAAAGAATCCTGAAGGACGAAGGCCATCTGCTTCCGCAGGTCGGCCCGATGAACTTTCTTGATATCAATCCCATCCACCGTTATAACCCCGCTATCCGTATCGTAAAACCGGGACAGCAGGTTGATAAGAGTCGTTTTGCCCGCACCGGTAGGGCCGACCAGAGCGATCGTCTCCCCGGGGGCCGCATGAAAGCTGACGTTAGAGATGGTTTCCCCGCCCTTGTCATAGGCAAAGGATACGTTCGAGAAATTCACCTCTCCCCGAAGCTCGGTGAGCCGCACGGACCCGGCCGTCTCCTTCTCCTCCGCCTCTTCGTCCAGAATATCGAAGACTCTTTCCGCCCCGGCAACGGCAGACAGAAGGGTATTGAATTGGTTCGCCAGATCGTTAAGCGGCCGGGTGAACTGCCTGGAGTACTCCACGAATACGATAATGGCCCCGATCGTGATCAAATTTTTAAGAGCCAGAATGCCCCCCACTCCGGCAATCATCGCAAAGCTCAAATTATTCAGTACGTTCATCACCTTCGGGATGAACCCGGTGAAGGTCTGCGCCCAGAAAGCCGATCTGCGTATACGTTCATTCTTCTCCTTGAATTCGGCAATGACTCTCTTCTCCTGCGAGAACATCTTGACAATCCGCTGGCCGGAGATGGTTTCCTCGATGTGACCGTTAAGATCGCCGAGATTCTTCTGCTGTTCCTTGAAAAGCCTGCCCGTTCTCTTCGTGATCCATTTCGTTCCGTAAACCATGGCGGGAACGACCAGGAACGTAAGTAAAGTCAGCAGCGGACTGAGCCACAACATAACGGAAACCGCTCCGATTAACGTCAATAAACTGGAACAAATCTGGATGAACGAGCTGTTCAGGGTGGAGCTTACATTTTCTATATCGTTGGTTACCCGGCTCATCAGCTCGCCGTGCTGTCTCTTGTCAAAGAAAGATATGGGCAGCTTGTGTAGATGTTCAAACAGTTGGGAACGCATAGAGAAAACGGTCGATTGCGCGATCCCGATCATCCAATAGTTCTGGAGCCATACCGTAACGGATTGCAGGACGTAGACACAGGCCAATCCCAGCAAACTGTACAGGAGTCCGCTGGAGTTCTGCAGCACGATGTAGTTATCCACCGTTCTGCCTACCAGAAAAGGACCCAGCAAGGTCAGCCCCGAGCTGGCTATGACCATTAGAAGCACAAGATACAATTTCGCCTTGCTGCGGGACAAATAACCCCATATTCTTCGCAATGTAGCGGACCAGTTCCTCGCTCTTGGTTTAACTTTGGAAGAGACGGGCTGGTTGGGACTTGCTTCCCGACCCATGGCTGTTCTTGGATACTGGAAGGGCCTAATCAATTCCTTGAGCATGCTTCGACCGCTCCTCTCCGAATTGGGATTGATAGATACGCCGGTACAGGGAGGAATGTTCCCACAGCTCCTCATGGCTGCCCTTGGCCAGCAGCTTCCCGTCTTCCAGGAGCATGATCGTATCTGCTGACAATGCCGCCGTCATTTTCTGGGTGATCATGAACAGTGTGCACGGATACTCTCGTAACGCAGCCAGCAGCTTTGCCTCTGTCTTGGTATCCAGAGCGCTCGTACTGTCATCGAGCATGACGATTTTCGGCTTGCGCACCAATGCTCTGGCAATCGACAGACGCTGTCTCTGTCCACCGGACAGGTTGACTCCTTTTTGCCCCAGCATCGTATCGTATTGATTGGGGAGCCTCATAATCGTCTCATGAATTTGGGCTCTTCTCGCCGCCTCCACTATCTCATCCATAGTGGCATCTGCCTTGCCCCATGCTATATTTTCCTTAACGGTACCGGTAAACAACAGCGCTTCCTGTGGAACAAAGCCTATTTGCTGCCGCAGCTGCTCCATGGTCAAACGGCGTATATCCGTGTCATCTATGTAGATAGCTCCCCCGGTAACGTCATAAAGCCTGGGAATCAGCTGAAACAAAGACGATTTACCGGAACCGGTTGCTCCCATGATCGCCACGGTCTCCCCCGGCTTGACCTCAAACGAAATGTTATGTAAAGTCGGAGCGGCCGACTCCGGATACTGAAACGAGACGGAATCAAAGACAACCCTGCCTTCTCCAATTTGGCCAAAGGAATGGCTGCCTTCTCCATCGACCAGGTCGCCATCGCTGTCCAGCACCTCGGTAATCCGAGAGGCGGATGCCTTGGCCCGGGAAAAATTCATAATGATCATAGTAAACATCGACAACGCCATCGTCATTCTTGTGGCATAGTTAATAATAGCGACCACTTCACCCACACTGGCGCCCGAGGTTTGAACCTGCATACTGCCCACCCATAGAATGGCCATTATACAAACATTCATAAGCAGCAGCACGAAAGGCATCGTTGCTTCCGTGAACCGAAGCACGGACATCGTCTTATCCTTCAGCTCCTGGCTTGTGCCTGCAAATCGTTTAATTTCGTGGTTTTGCCGAAGAAACGCTTTAATCAGCCTCATCCCGGCCAAATTTTCCTGAATGACGCTGTTTACTGCGTCCAGCTTCTGCTGCACCGAACGGAACAGCTTCCCTGCTTTATTCATTGCCCAGAACAAAAAAACAAGCAAAACCGGGACCGCCAACAAAAGCAACAGCGCAAGCCGGGCATGGACAATAAACGACATGATAAGCCCGCCCACAACCAGCAGAGGTGAGCGCAGCATGATCCGCAAGCACATAAACACCGTATTCTGCACCTGGGTCACATCGTTGGTCAATCTGGTAATCAAGGAAGAGGCCGGGAACCGGTTAAAATTGGCGAAAGAAAACGATTGCACTTTTTCATACAGCTTCTCCCGTACGTCGAAGCCAAAGCTTTGGCTCACATGCGAGGCATAGAAGGAATTGATAATTCCGCTAACAAAAGCAAGAATGGAGCAGCCGACCAGTACCCCACCCCATTGGATAACAACCGATAAATTTTGCTGGCTGATCCCGTCGTCAATAATTTTGGAAATCAGAAAGGGCTGCAGCAGCTCCACCATCAATTCGGTGAACATCAAGAGCAGCGCAACAGTGACAGCTATCCGATACGGCTTCAAGAAAGACAGTATCTTCGTCATACGCCTTCCGTCCTCCCTCCAACGTACTGTCATCATCCATCGGTAAAGATTCCTCCATTGATCCTTCCGATATTCTGTAACCTCTGCATATGGCTTTACGCACCTTCATTAAATATAGTATATTTTTAATTTTTACGATAGGGTATGACTAATGCTTAAGACATGGGCGTATTTTTCTCACTAACAATTTACACTGATCTTATAAGCTAAATAACCCTTGACCCCATTAGATTACATGTGTAATATTAATTTCAGACCACAAATGTAATCATGTTATGAAGGGAGTGTCTTATCATTTCACGTATATCCTCATCTGAATGGGAAATTATGAAAAATCTTTGGAATGCCAAGAAGCCTCTTACGGCTAATGAAATTATTCAGTCCTTGAAGGTTCAAACAAACTGGAGTCCCAAAACAGTAAGAACATTGATTGGAAGGCTCGTCCAAAAAAACGTTATCGGCATAGACCACACTGGCCCATCATACAAATATTATCCGTTAGTTACAGAAGAAGAAGGTACGAAATTAGAGACCCACAGCTTTTTAGCTAAAATGCGAGGAATTTCTATAAAGCCCATTTTGGTTCATTTTTTGGACGAGCAAAAGTTATCTAAGGAAGATATTATGGAATTAAAGAACCTCCTCGAAAAAAAGGAGGAGGAGTAATGCACAATTTCACCTCTTTGTTTGTTTCTATACTAAACGTCTCTTTTATGGCCGTAGTCGTGTTTATTCTTATCATACTTACCAAGCTTCTTCTCAAGAATCAGTTAAGCCCGCGTTGGAATTATTTGCTTTGGACACTTCTCATAGTCCGTCTTGCATTGCCTTGGTCACCAGAAAGCTCTTATAGCTTGTTTAACCTCTTTTCTTCAGACATTGTTATTCAGGCTCAAGACAATCGTAACCAAGCATCCGACCTGCTCACTGTGCAGACTCCTACCGACCCGATATTCATCGATAATGGAACAACTCAAAGCGTGCAAAACATTGATCAAACCATTAAGCAGCTTCCTGACAGCCAATCCAACCTTTGGAATGCGTTAGCTCTATTGTGGGGGGTTGGAATCTTATTAACAGGAATATATATGTTTTGGGTCAATCGACAATTTGCAATAAGCTTGCAGAAAGAAGCCCGTAAATGCCGTAACAGTTTCCTGCCTAGCATCTTAGAAAGTTGCAGGGAATCTCTGAAGATTAAAGCTAATGTTGTTTTGTTTGAATCAGATCTTGTCACTACGCCAACTTTGTATGGCCTTTTCAAACCGAAGCTGTTGATTCCGAGAACGCTCTTAGAAACACTTGACGAACAGGAATGGAAATATGTTTTTCTTCACGAAGTATCCCATATCAAACGAAAAGACATATTGATCAACGGAATTATGAATGTTCTACTTCTCATCCATTGGTTTAATCCTTGTGTTTGGATCGCCTTTAATCTAATGCGCAAAGACCAGGAAATGGCCTGTGATTCTTTGGCTTTAACCAAGGTAAGTCAGGAAGAGAGACGAAAATATGGCCTGACCTTAATCAAATTGCTGGAGCACTGGAGCAGCCCTATCCCTTTGTCCAAAGCTGTCTACCTATCAGGGAATAAAAATGATTTAAAAAGGAGAATGAATATGATCGGATCAAAGAAAAATTCGTATCGTTTATCCATTGTAGGTTTATTGATTCTAGTAATAATCGCTGCGTTAACCTTAACTGGGGCTAAGTCAAGTAATGCCTCGAACAATATGGAATTACCTGAAAAACAATTGGTTGAAAGAACTGTGCATAATTATTATAGAAGCATATACGAAAGAGACAGTAATTTATATTTATCCTCGGTAGCCAATGCCGACAGCCCTGCGCAACAATATTTTGCCTCACAGCTTGACGGAATTAAAATCGATTACGAAATTGTAAAAGCTGAAAAGATCAACTCTACCAAATATCAAGTATATGTCGCCAACCTGACACATGATAACAAACTACTTCCTGTTATTCCTTATGATGTTGTACTTGAAGACGGCCAGTGGAGGCTGGATCGTTCCACCATTAGTATCATTCCTAAAGAGGAGATTCAGAAAATGGTCGATGCAGGTAAAGTTATCCCTAAAGATTCTCCTTTTTATGACAAAGTCGTAAGTGAGAATGAACATTTCATTATAAAAAAAGCTCCTAACGGAGCACTATAACTACCCAACCCACTGGGTATTAGAGGTAGCTTATTTATTCTAAGTCTTTATTTGCACGCAAAAAAAGAGGAGCATCATTAATTTGATGTTCCTTTACATTATGTATAAAAAGAATACCGCCGAGGGTAATTTTTTATCCGAAACATTTTGTGCGTACTTCGTCGGTATTGTCATCATTCATTCCGGAAGCCCTCTTGGCCCTATGTCAAAGCAAAAAAGAGAACCTGCCAACGGGGCCAGGTTCTTAAGGGAATATATTTTAAAAAGGGGGTCATGTGTTTATATTAACCGAATGATGTTAACATACCATAACAGAAATATTTCAATTAGATTACAAATTTGCCTCCGCAGCCCGTCCAGTCCGTTCTTATGACAGCTAATTCGAATGCTCTCTCTACACCTGTGGACAATTTTCCCTTCATCCCCACTTGCGCCGATCTTGCTAACATTAATAATTTTGCTGAGGCTCAGCATACTCTCCTCGGGAAATAGGCAGCGATAAATTTCTACGATGAATCTCCTCAAGAAGGAGCGAGATAAATTCCCTATCCAGTTTTAACTCCACCGCTTTTTGATAAGTTTCCACAAGCATGTCGTCATTCAATAGAGTCATTGGTCTCACCCTTTCTTTCATTTGTTCCATCGTACCACTGTTCAAAAATTAGAACAACCGTTCCGTTATCCACATCAACCTGTGGGCAACCTGTAGATAATTTGTTAATAATCGCCAACATCCGACAATATCTCACTGTTAGTAATGTGAATAATCTTATCCACAACCAAAGCATCCTTTTTCTTTTTGAAAATATTTTTATGAAAATTATCCGATAATCGATTTTCAATGAAATATAAATCGTACTAGACACTGCTGGGCCATCCGATCATGCACTGCTCTTTATGAAGCAGGATGTGGCGGGGTAACATTTCACTCCAACGTGTGCGGCGGAGTATGGGATAAACAAAATGCATTTTGTTACGAAACCTGGAAACGTTATTCGGGCAAAACGGCTCTTTTCCATTTTCTTACTAAACTCCATATCGCTATTGACCAAAAAAGAAGGCTATGGAGCAGGATTTCGCCCAAATAACGATTGTGAGTTTCGTTATATTTGCAGTGGCATCGTTTTTAAGGCAATAACGTTACCCAGATTCGTTAGCGAGATTGAAACCGGACGGGAGCCGGGCAGATGACCAGTTAGTTATTCCGCAGGTAGAAAATCAGGCACTGATTTCCAGGTTGAGCCTCTTATATTAAAAAAAACACACTCCCTTCGGAGTGCTCAATTAACTTGCATGAGAGAAATGGACAAATCGTCAGCCATTCGTTGGAAGTACGATTTCTACCGTCGTACCTGCTCCCAGGGTGCTTTCTATATGAATCTTCCCTTTATGATTTTCAATAATTTGATGGCAGATCATCAGCCCGAGTCCGTTTCCCTTCTCTTTGGTCGTGTAGAAGGGTTCCCCCAGCCGGGGCAGCTGGTCCTCCGCTATTCCTTTCCCCGAATCGGAAAATCGGATCCGGATGCCCTGTTCCGCCAATTCCCCGGTAATTAACAAAAGGCCGCCCTCCGGCATTGCTTCAATAGCATTCTTGACCAAATTGACGAAGACCTGCTTCAATTGATGCTCATCGCACAGAACCTTGGGCAGTTCCTGGGGGAAATGACAGTTGATTTCCACATTGTTCAGAATCGCCTGAGAATCAAGAACCGTGACGATATCCGTAATCATGGCGGTCAGGCTGCGATATTCAAATTCTTTGTCCTGTGGCGGCTTGGCAATCAGGATAAATTCTCCAACGATGTAATTCATCCTCTCCAGCTCGGATAGCATAATGTCGTAATAATTCTGGTTCTCCGCGGACTTGGATTTCAATAATTGCACGAACCCTTTCAAAGCGGTGAGAGGATTTCGGATTTCATGGGCAAAACCGGCGGCCAGTTGGCCTACCGCCGACAGCTTGTCCGATTGCCGAAGCAGCCTCTCTTTATGCTTTCGCTCCGTAACGTCTCTAAGCACCGATTGAAAAACGGGCCGATCCAGGTATTGGAAAACACCGGTGCTGGAAGATTCGATTTCGATGACCGTACCATCCTTGCGAATCATCCGGAATTCCGCGTACTGGAAAGACTCTTCATTCGCTTGAACGACGCCGGCCGCCCCATTCTTCACGCGCTCATGATCCTCCGGATGAGTGAACTGATATAATGATTGTCCCAGCAGTTCTGACTCCTCTTTGACCCCGAACAGCCGAAGAGCTGCGTCATTCGCATAGACTATAATTTCTTCACTGTGAAAAATAATCGGTTCCGGCGACATTTTGATCATTTGCTGGTAGCGCCGGTCTCTTTCCTTCAAGGAATCCTCCATCCGTCTCCGTTCTGTCATATCATGCACAATGATAAGCAGCATCTTGTGCAGATTCCACTCCAGGACCTTCCTGTACAGACGAACCTGAACGGCATTCCCTTGTTTATGGACTAACGTCCATTCACATAAATCCCCTCCTTGAGCCGGCAGCCATTCAAGTGATTCCGGGTCGGGTCCGACCAGGCCGGCTGCCGTTAGTTCTTGTCGCGAGAGCTTCACCATCTCCTGCCGGCTGTATCCCGATTGCCGGCAAATGACGTCATTTGCCAAACAAATACGGGATGGCCGGCCTTTCCAATCGACTTCCAGTAACATTATGCCTTCACTGACGTTGTCGAATATTTCCGCAAATAGAGCACGAGCTTCTTTCAACCATAACTGCTGGTCTGGAAACCTGCCTTTCCATTCGAAAGATTGACTTCCCCCTGGCTCCCGCCTCATGTTATTCAACTCCACTCTTGAACCAAGTGTGTGAAGCTCCCACGTTAACATCTATTTCCAAAAGTAATTATACTATTTTATACCCATTTAGAGTATTGTCTGTAATGAAAAAATGGATTTTTTTCAAAAAATTGTTCTCTTAACCTTTATTAAGGCTCGTATTGAAAATAAATCCGGCTTCCGGGATCCATTTGCTTTCCGAGAGGTCCCTTCCCCTTATCTTCACCGTGCTGCCGTTAACTTCGATATAAAGCCCTTCGCTGCGCCCCTTGCCAGCCGGGCGATTGTTATCCTTCCATGGTTCATAGACAGACGAGCTGTTGACCATCCAGAAGCCATCCCTCCGAATCATTCCCCTATGAGACAATTCCCAATGGGTATGGCCCGTGAACAAGACCACTTGAGGATAACGTTGAAGCAATCGCTTCAACGATTTATGCTGTACCACTCCCCGCTCTTCACTTCCCGATACGGTGCCGGGCAGCGGTTGATGAAGGAACACAAAGATCGGACGCCCGGATTCCGCGTCTTCCGCAAGCTTGTCAGACAGCCACTGAAGCTGATCCGATGATAAATACGCGTCTTCCTTGAAATCGGGGTCGCTCTGTCTGTACTTTTCGGATCCGAGAACGATAAAGTGGAAGCCCTTGATCCAATAATCCTCATATACTTTCTCCCGTTTAGCAAAAGATAGGAAGCGGCTGATCGACGATTGGTCCCGCTCCCCATTGGGAAAGCCTGCCTGATCCCATCGTCCCCACTTATTGATCCAGGCCTGATAAAATTCATGGTTGCCTATCGAAAACAGAATCTTATGAGGATGAGGAGTCCGGTTTAGAATATGTTTGATTTCCTCATAGTCTGCCGGAGCCCCGTTTCCTAAATCTCCATTGATAATTAACGCATCCGCGGCAGCATTAATTCTGTGCAAATCTTCCAGGGCCGACTTGAATTTGCGCTTGGAGTCCATGTCCCACGACTGTACATGAATATCACTTAATACGAAAAAGCTCAGCCTTGCTTCTGCAGCTTCGGCAGCGGAGGGGGAAGATGGTGAAGCGGCAGCATTTGCGCCCGGCACAGCCAGACAGCAAACCAGCATCAGGAGAAGAAACCGTTTGTTCATCCGTTGTTTGATCATCTATCATTCTCCTTGACGTAAATTGAAGAATGAAGCGAGGCTTCACTTCATCAAGTGACCGTAAATCTTCACATAAACAACAAGCCATGAGGTTGCTCGTCTCAAGCCTAGAACTGCATAAGGCAAGCTTCAGGAAGCCTAAGTTATGCTTTATTGTTTGCCGATGCCAAAAAAATTATAAAAAAAGCTCTTAACGGAGCCTCTTCGAAGAAGAATAACCCGGTTTTAAAGGTAACTTTTTATGCCAATTAGAAAGTTGTTCCATTTTTAATGCTTTAATGAACTTAAACTTTCTAATGTGGTGAAAAAAGCAGGCCCAACAATCCTATTGCAAGGATTAACGGCCTGCTTAGCTATCAAACTATTATTACATTCCGAGCCATTTCTTGAACAAATGCTTCGTCGTATCTTTATTAATCGCCGCAATGGATGTCGTGAGCGGAATTCCTTTCGGACAGGAGCGGACACAGTTCTGCGAGTTACCGCAGCCTTCAATTCCGCCATCCTGCATAAGTGCTTCCAGACGCTCCTCCTTGTTCATCTCGCCGGTAGGGTGAGCATTGAACAAGCGGACTTGAGAAATAGCGGCCGGTCCAATGAAGCTCGACTTGTCGTTTACGTTCGGACAAGACTCCAGACATACTCCGCAGGTCATGCACTTGGACAATTCGTAAGCCCATTGACGTTTGGTTTCGGCCATTCTAGGACCGGGACCGAGATCATAAGTACCGTCGATCGGAATCCAGGCCTTCACCCGTTTCAAAGCGGAGAACATGCGCTCCCGGTTGATAACCAAGTCGCGTACGACGGGGAAAGTTTTCATCGGAGCAATGCGGATCGGCTGCTCAAGCTTATCCAATAGCGCCGAACAAGCCTGGCGGGGCTTGCCGTTAATGATCATGGAACAAGCGCCGCAAACTTCCTCCAAACAGTTGGATTCCCAGCATACCGGAGTCGTCTTCTGACCCTTGGAATTTACAGGATTTCTTTGAATCTCCATTAATGCGCCGATTACGTTCATATTCGGGCGGTATGGAATTTCGAACTCTTCGGTGTATGGACTCGAATCTGCGGTGTCCTGCCGGGTAATATGCAGTTTAATTGTTTTTTGGTTTGTTGCTGTTGCTTCAGCCATGCTCATGCTCCTCCTTTCTTATCAGTCGTATAATCCCGCTTGCGTGGAGGGATGAGGGAAACATCGACATCCTGATACGAAATTTGCGGACCTTCTTTCGAGTAGGATGCAATCGTTGTTTTCAGGAAGTTCTCGTCATCGCGCTCCGGGAATTCCGGCTTGTAATGCGCCCCGCGGCTTTCGTTACGCATCAAGGCGCCGATCGTCATGGCGCGGGCCAGTTCGAACATGTTCCACAACTGACGGGCAAAGCTTACGCCCTGGTTATTCCAGCGGGACGTGTCGGTCATGCTCAGGTTTTTGTAACGTTCCATCAGTTCCTGAATTTTGTCGTCTGTTTCCTGCAGCCGCTTGTTGTAACGAACAACGGTCATATTGGCTGTCATCAATTCTCCAAGCTCTTTGTGAAGAGCATAGGCATTTTCCGTTCCATCCATGGATAGCAAGCTTTCATATTTTTCTTCCTGCTTCTTGCATTCACGGTCGAATACGGTCGAGGAGACATCTTCGGCATGTTTGTTCAATCCCTTGATGTACTCGATCGCTTTAGGACCTGCAACCATTCCTCCGAAAATAGCGGAAACCAGCGAGTTCGCACCGAGGCGGTTAGCACCGTGAATCGAATAGTCGCACTCTCCGGCGGCAAACAAGCCTGGAATATTCGTCATTTGATTATAGTCGACCCACAAGCCGCCCATCGAGTAGTGAACGGCCGGGAAGATTTTCATCGGAAGCTTGCGCGGGTCGTCCCCTACGAATTTCTCATAAATCTCAATGATTCCGCCGAGCTTAACATCCAATTCCTTCGGATCTTTATGAGACAGATCCAGATAGACCATATTCTCCCCGTTGATTCCAAGCTTCATATCTACGCACACGTGGAAAATTTCCCGAGTGGCAATATCCCTGGGAACGAGGTTTCCGTAAGCCGGATATTTCTCCTCCAGGAAGTACCACGGCTTGCCGTCTTTATAAGTCCATATCCGTCCACCTTCTCCACGTGCGGATTCAGACATCAGACGCAGCTTGTCGTCACCGGGAATAGCCGTCGGGTGAATTTGAATAAACTCGCCGTTGGCATAATGAACTCCCTGCTGATACAATGCGCTGGCTGCCGTTCCGGTGTTGATGACGGAGTTGGTCGTTTTACCGAAAATAATTCCGGGACCTCCGGTAGCCATGATGACCGCATCGGCGCGGAAGCTCCGAACTTCCATGCTGCGCAAATCCTGGGCGGTAATCCCGCGGCACACTCCTTCATCGTCAATGACAGCGGAAGTAAACTCCCAGTGCTCGAATTTCTTGACCAAACCGGCCGTTTCCCAGCGCCGGACCTGTTCGTCCAAAGCGTACAGAAGCTGCTGGCCGGTAGTTGCTCCCGCAAAAGCCGTACGGTGATGCTTCGTTCCTCCGAACCGGCGGAAATCAAGCAAGCCTTCCGGTGTCCGGTTAAACATGACTCCCATCCGGTCCATTAGATGAATAATGCCCGGAGCCGCTTCACACATCGCTTTAACCGGCGGCTGGTTAGCCAGAAAGTCTCCTCCGTATACGGTATCGTCAAAGTGCTCCCAGGGAGAGTCGCCTTCCCCTTTCGTATTTACAGCGCCGTTAATACCGCCTTGAGCGCAAACGGAGTGTGAACGCTTGACCGGCACCAAGGAAAACAGGTCTACATGTACCCCCGCTTCGGCGGCCTTAATCGTCGCCATTAGTCCAGCCAAGCCTCCGCCTACTACGATAACCTTTGAATTAGCCATTGCCGTTCACCTCTTACAGTTTTGTCAAGACAGTCGTGTCTTTAAATTCCGGATCCAAGAATCCGACCAGTGCAAGAATGCCCATAAGCGAAACGAGTACGAATACCGCCATCCAGATATAGCTGGAAACCCGCTGGGCACGCGGACCGACGGTAATTCCCCAGCTTACCAGGAAAGACCACATCCCGTTGCTGAAGTGGAAAACTGCCGCTACGATACCGATAATGTAGAGCACGAAAGCCCAAGGCTGCGTGGCAATTTCATGCATTCTGACACCCAGCTCTTCATGAGTAACGTTCCCCAACGCCACTTGCACCCGGGTTTCAAATACGTGCCAGGAAACGAACAGGAGCGTGATCACTCCGGTTACTCTCTGCAGCATGAACATTACGTTTCGGAAATACCCGTAGTTAGAAACGTTATTCCGCGCCGTATAGGCCACGTACAAGCCGTAAACACCATGGTAAAGAAGCGGAAGCCAGATGCCGATCAGCTCAAGGCCGAAAATAAACGGCAAACTGTTGATCCACTCTACCTTGTCGATAAACCCTTGGTGGCCTTCGTTAAAGGCCGAGTAGTTCATCAGCAGATGCTCGACCAGGAAGAATCCGACCGGGATGACGCCAAGCAGTGAATGCAGCTTGCGGTAATAATAAGAATTTCCTGCCATCTGTAAGAGTTCCCCTTTCAAAAATATGAAGCTTGTCAATCCAAACCAATACCAATTGTACTCCCACCCTTACTAAGCGTCAACAATTTGTAACATTTTTCGAGGATCGGCAGGAGTTTCCCGGAAATCAATCGGTAAAGCTTAGTTTACCTTAGCTTGCCAATGCAATATACATCCTTGTCTTCCGGGAGAAATTTTGTGAACATTAAGTGACATCTTTCATTGTAAGCCTTTAGCGCTTATAATGGAAGTGCTTATTATTTATATATGATTATACCTATCATGCATAAGGATATAACTATCCAGGAGGGTTTGAAGTGGAAAATCTCGATGCTTTCGCTGTCGTCGTGGAACAAAAGAGCTTGAATCGCGCTTCCTCCGTGCTGAATATTTCTCAACCTGCCCTTTCCCGTAAAATCATGAAGCTGGAAACCGAGCTCGGCGTCCATCTGTTCGAACGCAAAGGCAAGCGGCTGGAGTTGACCCGGGCAGGCCAAATTTGCTACGAAACCGCGGTGGAGATGCGGCGGCTGCAAAGAGAGATGCGGCATACCTTGAACCAGTTCCGGTCCGGTCATGAAGCGGTCAGCCTGACGGTAGGCGCCAGCTTGACGACTCTCCAGTCTACCCTTCCGGATCTGATCTCCTTCTATACTAAGGACTTTCCGCATACGGACATCAAAGCATTAACCGGAAAAACTCACGAAGTGGTCACGATGGTGAAAGAACAGAAGGTCGATATCGGATTGGTCGCATCGCGAACGGAGAGCCCGGGGCTTACCTGCCTTCCTTTGTTCGATGACCATCTTTGTCTCGTGCTGCCCGCAGGCCATCCTTATCTGCATCTGAAGACGATCACGATGAGGGAGATTCATGACCTGCCGATGATTCTTTTTTCCAAAGGAACTTGGTACCGGGTCCTGATGGATGAATTATTCCATCACTACGCGGTCTTTCCAAATGTAAAAATGGAGATTGACTCTTTCGAAGCGATCATCCGCCTTTTGTCTACAATCCAGGCCGCAACGCTGCTGCCCAAATCTTATCTGCACCGGCAGCTGCTGGAGAATAACGAGCTGACCGTACGTTCGATTCCCGAACTGGAGGAGAAGAAAAGAACGACCTCTCTCCTGTTTACAACGGACGCGCCGCAGGATCCCGTCATCCGCTCCTTTATCGATCTTGCCAGGGAATTCTTCACACGGGAAAGACCCGCTCGGAGCGATTTCCAATAGTCGGGCAGCTACGGTTAGTTCTGCAGCGCTGCCCGGTTCTCGCCGAAAATATTTGCCTGCTAGGCTCATTCTCTCCATAATCG
Source organism: Paenibacillus residui (assembly GCF_042677205.1). Taxonomy (NCBI): domain Bacteria; kingdom Bacillati; phylum Bacillota; class Bacilli; order Caryophanales; family Paenibacillaceae; genus Paenibacillus; species Paenibacillus residui. Next base: position 221,482 of record NZ_JBHTIU010000008.1, on the reverse strand, counting down.
GGAGCCAACAAACAACCGGCCTGCAGGGGATGAACCTTGCAGGCCGGCGAATGATTTGAAGAAGGCTATTTATTTATAAGCTGATCTTTCGAATGACTCAATCTGCTCATTGGTGCCGATGACTACCATAATATCGTTGGATTCTACGATGTCATCGGCGGTAGGAGCGATAACCATTCCGCTCTTCTTGTTAATAGCCACTATACTGCAGCCATAGGTCGCTCTAAGATCAAGCTGCTTTAACGTCTGGCCGGACATCTTGGCCGGAACCGACAGTTCCGCGAGCGTGTATTCCTCAGAGAGCTCGATATAATCGAGCAGATTAGGCGACACCAACTGGTGAGCAACTCTTGCCCCCATATCCCTCTCGGGGAAGATGATCCGGTCCACTCCAATCCGCTCCAGCACTTTACCGTGCAGATCGGAGAGAGCCTTGGCCACCACCTTCTTGATCCCGAGGTCCTTCAGTACAATGGCTGTCAGAATGCTGGCCTGTATATCGTCGCCTATCGCCACGACCGCACAATCGAAATTTCGGATGCCCAGCGACCTGAGCATATCTTCATCCGTAGAATCGGCTTCAACGGTATAGGTCAGCTCTCCGCTCATTTCATTAACGATTTCCTCGCACTTGTCGATCCCCAGTACCTCGTATCCCAGTTTCACCAGCTCTTTAGCCAAGCTGGATCCGAATCGGCCCAGTCCGATTACCACATACTGATTTCCTTCCATGGTTTCAAGCTCCTATCCAATCGTAATTTTGCCTTCCGGGTACCGGAACAATTCTTTCTCTTTCTTCGGATTTAGTGCATAGGCTAATGTTAGAGGTCCAAGCCGGCCAAGAAACATTAGAAAGGAAATGATGATTTTTCCGATCGTCGACAGCTCCGGAGTCAACCCCATAGACAATCCAACCGTACCGAAGGCTGAAGTAACTTCGAACAGGATCATCAAGAATTGATGGTTCTCCGTAGTAGACAACACCATGGCCGAAATGATAACGATAACCAGGGCGAACAATGTTAGCGTAATGGCTTTATAAATCCGGTCCTTGGCCAGCCGATGGCGAAACATGACGATGTCGTCCTTGCCTCGAACCATCGCTATCATGGCCCCGATCAGGATAGCGAAGGTCGTTGTCTTGATACCTCCCCCGGTCGAACCGGGCGAAGCCCCGATGAACATCAGAATAATCAGGAAGAATTGAGTGGCCTGTCTGAACGAGCCGACATCGAGCGTGCTCACTCCACCCGAGCGCGGGGAAACCGCGTGGAAGAAGGAGGCTAACACCTTGCTTCCTCCATTAAGAGGCCCGAGCGTAGCCGGATTAGTAAATTCGAAGGTGAAGATGACCACCGCCCCTCCGACTATAAGAACCGCCGATGTGAACAGAACTACTTTCGTATGCAGCAGAAGCCTCTTCCGCTTCTTATATTCCATCAAGTCGGACATCACGATAAATCCGATTCCGCCCAGAATAATCAGGGCCATAGCTATAATGCTGACGATCGGGTCGTTCGTAAACAGCGCGAGCCCGCTGAATCGGCCGCTGACTCCCCCGAATAAATCGAAGCCGGCATTATTAAACAACGAAATGGCATGAAACATTCCGAAGTAGACAGCTTCCGCGAACGGAAAATCAACGGACCAGCGCAAAGTAAGCAGGACGAAGGCCACGAACTCTATACTCAGCGAGTAAATAATGATTTTGCGGATGAGGCGGACGATTCCTTCCATGCTGTTCTGATTGAGCGCCTCTTGAAGAATAAGCCGCTCACGGAGCGATATTCTTTTTTTGAGCACCAGGGCAAAAAGCGTCGACATCGTCATAAAGCCCAGGCCGCCAATCTGGATAAGCAGCATAATGACCATCTGGCCGAAGACGGAATAGGTCGTCGCCGTATCCACAACTACGAGCCCCGTCAGACACATGGCTGAAGTAGCCGTGAACAATGCATCCACGAAGGGCACGGAACGGCCGTCAACCGACGCCATCGGAGTCGTCAGCAGGATGGTTCCTATCAGTATAATGATGATAAATCCGGAAGCCAAAATTTGCGGCGGATGCATTTTCGTAAACAATCGTTTCAGCAACGTTCATTCTCCTCTGGAAACAAAAAAAGCACTGGAAAACCAATGCTTTAGGCGTATGGTATCCTGACAGCAAGCCTACGAGGTTAGCTGACGGATTCGGGTGTGCAGGCACCCTATTTGCATTGGAACTAGCAAAATTCACCCCAGTTAAATGGTTCCCCCGCTTTCTAAAAGAAATTCGGCTTCTATTTAATTGATAACGATTATATCCTGCTTTTGGTCGGTATACAAAGTCTGTATTTTAGGAAAAAATCATGCTGTAAGGAAGTATTCGGGCAAAATGGTCAGGCAATGCAAGATTTCATTTTATTTTCACGCGATTTCCTTGCCTTGCATTGAATAAGACGAGTCGTTTCTTGAAGCTATCAAGCGGTTTCCGTATTTTCGATAACGGTGAAGAGACACGGCCCAAGCAGAGGTAATCACTGGAAACAGGCCGTTATCTATGGTACTTTGGAATGAAGAAGATTATTGCGGAGGAGAATGCCCGTGGTTCCACACAGAATAAACCGTCCTCTTATTTGGCTGGCCATTATCGGCATAGTGTTATACTTCGGCGTCATCCTGATCAACCTGCTTCCCGGCGTTAACGGCGTAGAGGAAGAATTGTCCGGGCCGAAGGTGACTGAAGAGCAAGCGGCCGACCTGGCCCGGCAATTCGTCCACACCAAACAACCGGACTACACCCCTAACAAGATCAATATTATTTATCAGTCGGACAAAGGCTTGAGCGGTTATTTGCAAAAAGCGAAGCTGACCGAGGAATACAGCACCCGGTATGGAGACAATTATCCTCTCGATTATTGGGAAGTTCAAATGTTCGATTCGAGAAATCGTCTGAATTGGATCATTTTTGTCGGATTGAATGAACCCAAGGTGACGGCATGGAATCAGAAGCAAGCGGCCCCTGCCTCCTCAGGCTCTCAAGAAAGCCGGCGCTTGCTGGCCGAAAGCTTCCTGGCCGAGAACGGATATGATCCGGCGGATTTGCAGCTGATGCAAGGGTCCCGAAGCAGCCTGCTCATGTACGAAAGTGCCAAGGAGAGCATCGGCGAATCCAGGCTGCAGCTCGGAGTGGCCGTAAGAGGAGAGGAAGTTGTAGGCTTCGTTCCTTCCTTCTCGGTTCCGGAAAGCTTCCGCCAATGGCTTGCCGGGCAGGAGCGGTCTGCCGGCCTGATGTCTTATATCGGACTGGGCGGCATGTTTCTTTTGAGTATTGCGGCCTTGATCCTCGTTATTATTAACCGGAAGAAGGTCCGGTTCTCGCGGGGAATCCTCTTTGCTCTTATTTTCGCCGGGCTATACGGCCTTCACACGATAAATAGCTGGCCGGGAGCAAGCACACAAATTCCTCCGGAGGATGCCGCTATCTTCAACGTAGTCTATATTGTGTTTACCTTTCTAATTATTGCGCTGCTGGCGGGCGCACAATATTTTGCAGCCATATCCGGTGACCAATTATGGAGAGCGCAGGGCTGGAATCCTTGGCCAAGATGGCGAGATTCCAACTTTGGGGAGGATATGTTTTACGGAATGGGCCGAGGATATTTGCTCTGTTTGTTTATTCTCGGGGTACAGCAGGTTCTGTTCTTCATTGCCGGCGAAGCCTTCGATTCATTCGCAGTCAACGATCCGACCCAATCCGTGCTCAACATGTATTGGCCCGCCTTATTCCCGCTTCTTGCGTGGATGGCGGGAACCTCCGAAGAAATTATGTATCGGCTCTTCGGCATCGCCTTGTTTCAGAAGTGGTTCCGCCTCCGCTTCCTGGCAGTCCTGGTGCCGAGCATCATTTGGGCCTTGGGCCATACCGGCTACACGATTTATCCTAGCTACACAAGGTTGTTCGAGGTGGCCGTGCTGGGGATCATCTTTGGATACATTTTCCTGAAATACGGCTTGATGACCGCCATCTTTACCCATGTCACGATGGATATTATTCTGATGGCTTTGTCACTGATGACGACTACACCCAGCACATCGAATATTCTGATCGGGGTTGGGTATATCCTGATGCCGGCTATAACCGGATATATATTGATGTGGATCCACAGCCTGTTCCGTAAACGATCGGGCCCCGCGTCTACGGTATAACCGGAATCGGCCGAGAGAATTCCCGGATCCCGGAAGGCCGGTCAACGATAAACGGCTATTCCGTCCTTTGGACAGACGCGTTTAGGTGAAACTTATCTTTCTTATATTTCAAAAAAAAGTGCACCTTAAACCCTGTTTTACAGGGATCATTAAAGGTGCACTTTTTATATGCATTAAGCCGTTTAATCAAAGACGACTGAGTCGCCCTCCTCCTCGGTCTTCTTGTCCTCGCGGAGGGATGAAAGAATAGTTTCCGCCAGCTTCTCACCGATGCCTAACGGGCGAAAATCCTCAACGGCCGCTTCTCTTATTTTTTTCAGGGAGCCGAAATGCTTCAGCAGCAGCTTCCGCCGCTTCTCGCCAATACCGGGAATGGCATCCAATTGGGAGGCCACCATCGATTTGCCCCGTTGTTCGCGGTGGAAGGTAATGGCAAACCGGTGAACCTCATCCTGTATGCGCTGGAGCAAATAAAATTCATGACTGTCGCGCGGAAGCGGAACAACCTCCGGAGGATCTCCGGTCATAAGCTGGGCCGTTTTATGCTTGGCGTCCTTGACCAGCCCGCAAACCGGCAGGAACAGCCCCAGCTCATTCTCAAGCACATCCACGGCCGCCGATATCTGACCTCTGCCCCCGTCGACGACAATCATATCCGGGAGCGGCAGCCCTTCTTTCAGCACTCTTTCGTAGCGCCGCCGGATAACCTCCCGCATCGTCTCGTAATCATCCGGTCCTTGGACGGTGCGGATTTTATACTTGCGGTATTCCTTGCGATCCGGCTTGCCATCCACGAATACAACCATCGCGGACACCGGGTCGGTTCCCTGGATGTTCGAGTTATCGAAGGCCTCGATCCGGTGAAGGGTGCCCGTTCCGAGCCGTTCCCCCAAATTCTCCACCGCTTTGATCGTCCGCTCCTCGTCTCTTTCAATCATCCGGAATTTCTCTTCGAGAGCCACTCGCGCGTTATCCGATGCCATATCTACCGCATGCTTCTTGACTCCCCTTTGAGGAAAATGAACCTTCACATGCAGCCACGACTCCAGAGCTTCTTTAATAACTTCCTTGTCTGCTCCGCCTGCGTGGAACGCGTCCTCGTCTTCTTCAGCCTTACCCTCCGCCGGTTCAGCCCTTTCAGCAGGACTAAACGATCCCTCTGACTCTTCACGGACAGCTTCATCATTTGCCGCGGAAAGCTGTGCTTCGGAACCTGCCGCCGTCTGGGGGTTAGTCGCCTCGGCATTCTCCTCCTCATTGGTCTGATGAGGGTTGGCCGGCAGATGAATTTCCTTGGGCAGAGCCGGATTCTCACTGTAATATTGGGTGACGAAGGTCAAGAAATCATCATAGGGCTCCCCATAGTACGGGAACACCGTAACATGCCGCTCGATCATTTTCCCTTGGCGCATGTACAATATTTGCACGCACATCCAGCCTTTGTCCACCGCGAAGCCGAAGACATCCCGGTCGACCTGATCGGCGACGGTAATATTTTGCTTCTCCATCACCGCATCGATATGCGCAATTTGGTCGCGCAGCTCCTTGGCCCGTTCGAACTGCAGCTCTTCCGCAGCCTCGAGCATCTTGCGTTCAAGCTCCTGGCGGATTTGTTTATGCCCCCCGCTTAAGAAACGGGTAATCTCCTGGATCATCCGCTCGTATTCCTCGGGCGCCACCTCATATTCACAGGGCGCGACGCATTGTCCGATATGATAATAAAGGCAAACACGGTCGGGAAGCTTCCGGCATTTGCGCAGCGGATACAGGCGGTCCAGCAGCTTCTTCGTTTCCTGGGCGGAATAGGCATTCGGATAGGGGCCGAAATACTTCCCCTTATCCTTAACGACCTTGCGGGTAACCTCCAGCCGGGGATGCTCTTCATTGGTTATTTTAATATATGGAAAAGACTTATCGTCTTTCAGCAGGACGTTATACCTGGGATAATACTGCTTGATCAAGTTGCACTCGAGAATAAGGGCTTCCACATTATTCGCCGTCACAATATATTCGAAGTCCCGAATTTCGCTGACCAGACGCTGGGTTTTGGCGCTGTGGCTGCCGGTGAAGTAAGACCGGACACGATTCTTCAATACCTTGGCTTTACCTACGTAAATGACGGTCCCTTCCCGGTTCTTCATTAAGTAACAGCCCGGTTTATCCGGCAGCAAGGCCAATTTACGGCGAATGTTCTCCTGAATCTGTCCGGAGCGTTCTTCCATTTCGCCATCCTCCTTCCCATAATTTTGAGGTTGATGATACTAAAACCGCTTTAACAAAGTTTCAATTATATAATTTCAGGTTTCTTCTAACGAGTATGAAACGATATTTTTGCAGAACGAACGTCAAAAAAAAGCTCCTTTTCAGCATAGCAGAAAAAGAGCTTTTTTACATGCCTGTTATTTGGCAGATTATTGATGACGGGAGATAACACCCTTCAGAGCATCCTTGGATTGAAAACCGACAACCTTATCTACCGGCTTACCGTCCTTGAACAGGATTAAAGTCGGAATGCTCATGACTCCGAAACGGGACGCAGACTCCGGATTTTCATCTACGTTTAATTTAGCGATTTTCACTTGATCGCCGATTTCACCGTCAAGCTCTTCCAGTACAGGAGCGATCATTTTACAAGGTCCGCACCATGGCGCCCAGAAATCGACCAGAACGGTTCCTGTGCTTTCCACTTCTTCGTTAAAAGACTGATCAGATACGTTTACTATAGCCATTTTATGGAATCCTCCCTTAATTGTACTATATATTTGTGGATCATGTGACTTCTACGTCAACATGTAAAGTATACCACAATCCCCCCTGTTTTCATAACCCCTCTTTGCCGGGGTATAGGTATGGCCTCTTGGGATGGCCAGCGGGAATAATCCTCTGCAGGGAATCACAGACTAGAAAATGACGGCTCTCCCTCATAAGCAATACCCATTTATGAACAATTTATGGCCAACTTGTTACGATCAACCTCAAATGCAGGGGAACGCGGCCAGGGAGGGTTTACAACTTTCCACCCGGTTGGGTATACTGATAGGAGACTAATATGCGAACCTGCGCTTAGCTGTTATTGTGAACCGAATTGGACCTGTCAGCATTCAGCGCATTGATACAGGAGGGAATTGCAATGCTAGAACCTAATCATCCCGGTCATCATGTGAACGAGGAACCGAGGAATGACTTCATGGATGTCGCGGTGGGATTTGGCGTCACAGCCGGAGTAATGCTCCTTATAGCGGTTATTGCAACGATTATCGAAGTGGCTATGAAATAATAATGGATTTATCAAGGATAAACGGCTATCGCCGTCCTTAGGACAGGCGCGTTTACCGATGAAATATAAGATCAGGAATCTTATATTTTGAGAAAAGTCTGAAAGGACCATGTCCCTTCAGACTTTTTCTATTTATCGGCCGGGTGCGGATTATTCCGTCTCTCCGGCCTTGCTGCGTTTATTATACCCCGTCACATGAACCACCTCGACAAAATGACGGATGCGGTCCATGATCCGTTGTCCCTTGAATTCTTCTTCGCCGTCTTTACTTGTGAAGCTGAAGTGCTTCTCGAGATCATCCAGCTCATAGTTGGAGGTGAAGAAGGTCGGCTTCCGGTTCATCCGATAGTTGAGGATGGTCCCGAGGACATGGTCCCTTAGCCACGGGTTCATATTCTCCGCCCCGATATCGTCAAGAACGAGCAGATCGGTTTCCTTCAACAGATCGATAGTTTCCTTCAGCTTCTGCGGATCCTGAAACATCGATTTCAGATCCTCGGAGAAATCAGGCATATAGACAATCGCGCCGGTTAATCCGACCTTCGCCAATTCATACAGCATATAGCACATGAGAAACGTCTTGCCCGTTCCGAAAGGTCCGGCCAAATACAAGCCTTGCCGCTGCAGACCTTGCTCCTTGGTCTTCAAGATGTAATCCATGATTTGATCGACGGCCGCAGCCCTCTCCCAGTCCTTGCTAAGAATTTCATCCGCCGAATATCCCTGGTTCAAGGAGCGTTCATCCACATAAAAGCTGCGTATCCGGCTGCGGATGGAATCCTGATTCTGCTTTGTAATAAATTTGTCGCAGCTTGCCTTGCGGTCATAAATATAGCAGCGGTCCTGAGTCGTCTCGACCGAGAGTACCGTATAATGACCCTCGAAATCATTCGGACATCGCTCCAGCCCCGGACACTGGCTGCAGTTATTCCGTTCCTTAACGAATTGATAAAATTTATTCAGATTAAGGCTAATCTCTTCATCCGTTACTTCCGGATGCAGGAGACGCCATTCGCGCACGGCCGGATCAGTCGCTACTTGCTTACGAATCTCTTCCCGGTTCTTCCAAAGCGGTGTGCCGGAAAATTGTTTTAGTAAATCAGCCAGCGATTCCATCTGTCTCCCCTCCTTCCAAGGAAATCTGCCCAAGGATTACAGCTTGCCGTCCAGCTTCAATGCTTTGCGGCGCATGGCTTCGATTTCCGCCTCGGTCAACCGTTTGACGCTCTGAGGCTTGTCTGTAATAATCGGAATCTTCGGCTTGCCGGTCTTGCCGCCTCTTCCCTTTCCCCCACTGCTCCGGAGTGCTGCCTTGGCGGCCGCCTCCTGCTTATAGCGCCGCATCTCTCTTATGTATTCGACCGCCTGCTCATATGTGGAGACCTGCTTGCCCAGCATATCCGAAGCGACCGCCTCGATCGATGATTTCGCCCATGACCGGCGATCGACGTGAATGTAATGAATAAGGACATTAATTACTTCTTCGTTCAATTTATAGTTAAGATCGATCTTCTGAAAAATATCCAGAACGCCGTCCGGTACGGTCCCCTGCGGGAAAAAACGTTCCAGCACAAGCGTATAAGGCTCGTTGCGGAGAATGATATTATATTGATGAATATCGCACTGGCCTTGAAACAAGGCCGGGACTTCCAAATAATAAGCCATCTCCACCGGCTTCTCCGCGGAAGCCTGATCCTGCGGTGCGGTTTCCTTCTCCGCCTGTCCGCCCAGTTGGCGTACCATCTGCTCCTCCCGTTTTTTGCTCTGGCGGTAATACAGATTGGCTCTGTAGCTCAGCACTTCATCCTGGAGCATGCCCTCTTCGGTGAAAACATCGTCCTCGTCCAGCAGGCGGCACGTTTCCAGCAGTGTCAGCCGGTATTTCTTGGCAATCATATTGATCGCCGCCAACTGATCCGGCCGGAATTTAAGCCCCTCAACATGCTGCCTATTAATGGACTGGCGCGGGAAACGGCGAATGATATCGGCATATCCGTAGCCCTTGGTCATTACATCCGGACCCGAGGCTGCCTCCGCTCGCCCGGAAGCTGTCTGGTAGAACGCCTGCTCCAGCTCATAATCAATAATCTGCGTATTAAGCTGAAACAGATCATAGAACGGTACGGACAGATTTTCCGCTTGCGATTCACCTAGCTCTATCGGCTGTTCCGCTATAAATTCATCCTTCAGCGACAGGAGCATATATTTGCCTACCTTATCCCTGAGCAGAAGAAGCAAATGCTGGTTCTGGAAAAACTCTGCCGGCGGCAAAGGCCTCGACAGCTGATACTCGTAAATGTAGTCCTCATTGGAAGTGAGATAACGGCGGGATGTCTGCAGGAGTCCTACGGCCTCCAGCTTGGAGGTCTGCTCGATAAATACGGAACGGCCCCGCTCACCCGGGTCCAGCTCCAGGGTTAAGAACAGCTTGCGCTGCTGCTCCAGCTCGGAATAGCCTACCCGGTCCCCCGAAAGCTGTTGGTATAACGTCAAGTATACACTGACGGCAAACGCCCCGACCATCGGCTGATAAAGGCTGCCGAGCAGTCTGTAATCCAGCCCGCTCAACGAGAAATCGCGGCATATGCAAAACCTGTGATTCTCTGTAAAATGAAGCATGTTCGTTATACGCATACTACCCGACTCCATCCGCCTGTAATCTTGTATTTCTTCATTCTATCATATCCTCCATCCCTCAAAAAGAGATTAAAAGGCCAAAAACGGAAGACCCAGAATCTTCTTCAAGCGTCCTCCTAATAAACTTAACAAAAAAAAGAAAAAACCTCTGCCGAGGAGAGGTTTTTCCTGTTGGGCGGCATCTAGAACATCTTGTAGCCCTTCACGCGCAGCATCTTGATCGTATATCCGCTCATGACCGCTCCAACCAAGCCGCTGATGATGGGAAGATAATCCGCCAGGGTGTATCCCTTGATGTTTTCAATTAACGAAGCGGCGCCCCAGGACCAGTAGACAATCCCGATCACAAAAATAATATAAACGTAAATGGGAAGCCATGTTGTCTTCAGAAGCATATTGATGATGAAGCCCAGTCCGAAGAACATGCAGAAGCCCAATAAAATGAGCACGACCAACTGCACCAAGTCGATTATAATCATTCTGACTCATCCCCTATGTTCATTCCGTGCCAGCGGATTAAATATTGTCTTGATAATATTGTAGCCCAACCGAAAAGTAAAAGTAAAGGGAGAACGAAATTCCAAAACGGCAAATAGTCCGGCCACTATAAAGAAGTCAATAAATTGCCATCTTTGTAACGGCTTAGCCGTTTGCCCTCGCCCGTTGAATTGGCTACAATGAATGAAACGGAAATGATACCGGCCGTAACGATCCCCTTCGGCCATCGGCCAACAGGACCTTCTCCCCCGGGACAAGCTGCTGCTTTTGGCAATCCACTTTCCGTCATACCATGTTTTTCATTGAAGGAGTGAATATATAGTGAGCGAAGCGGTACAAACATTGGAAGGTTGGTATGCTCTGCACGATTTCCGGTCCATCAACTGGGCATCCTGGAGATATGTGAGCAAGGAAGAGAGGAAGGAAGCCATCGAAGAACTCCAGCAGTTCATGCAGGATTGGCAGTCCGTCGAGAATGATAAGCTGGGCAGCACGGCCGTATACAGCATTGTAGGCCAGAAAGCCGATCTTGTCTTCATGCACCTGCGGGAAACGATGGAAGAATTGAATGAGCTGGAGACTGCCTTTAACAAGACGGCATTCGCCCAGCATTTGCTGCCGGCCTATTCGTATGTTTCCGTCGTGGAGCTGAGCAGCTATATGGCCAAGCCCGGCTCTGATCCGATGCAGAATCCCGAAGTGGTTGCCCGGCTAAAGCCGATACTGCCTAAAACGAAACATATCTGCTTCTACCCTATGAACAAGCGGAGGGAAGGCAACGACAACTGGTACATGCTGAGCATGGAAGAGCGCCGCGAATTTATGCGCAGTCATGGAATGATCGGGCGCAGCTACGCCGGACGGGTTAAGCAAATCATTACCGGTTCCGTCGGATTGGACGACTGGGAATGGGGAGTTACTTTATTCTCCGACGATGCTCTTACGTTCAAGAAGCTTGTCTATGAGATGAGATTCGACGAGGCCAGTGCGAGATTCGGGGAATTCGGCGAATTTTATGTAGGCAACCTGCTGGATCCCGCGAAAGCGGAAGCCATGCTGGCACTGCCTTCGGACAAGTAAGAGGCTCCCGACGAAGCCGTTTCGAAGAAGAATAAACCGGGTTGAGGTTAACTAAACAAGGATAAACGCGCCCGTCCTTAGGACGGGCGCGTTTACAATGAAATATGAGAAAAACTCCTAACGGAGTATTTCATGGATGAGCGACCGCGTTTAAAGGATGTTTTTATCGCCAAATAGAATTTGAAGTTATTCATGACGCAATAACTTATAAATTCTGATTGTGGTAAAAAAAGCTCCTAACGGAGCCATCTCGAAGATGAATAACCCGGTATTAGAGGAAGCTTTTTATGCCAATTAGAAAGTTTGTTCCATTTTAATGCTTTAATGAACTTAAACTTTCTAATGTGGTAAGAACAGGTATAGATGAAAACTTATACTTTCTTATATTTTAAACGAAGGCTGTCCGCATAATAGCTGGACAGCCTTTATTTTGATTGTATAGCGGACTTTCGCAATTCACGGAGTTTCTAGGACTCCCTTGCCTCCCCGGATTCCCGTGCCATTTCCTTGCTCTTCAAATATTCTTCGGTCGCCCTGTCCCTCTGCCGGCCTTTCTCCTTAAGCCGCTCAATGGCAGGCATAATCAGAAGGTCTATTTCCTTCTGCACGGGATAAGCCAGGTCATATCGGTTGTGGGATTCCAGAAATTGGCCGACCTCCATCAGGGCATTGTAGCGGTCCAATTCCTCCCGGGTCAACAGCCCTCTGACCTGCACACTGCAATGTCTCATTAACGGACCCTCCCAAGCCGGTTATACTATAAGGCTATAATCGGCCTTTTCTCAATACGAGCGGTATTCCTCCAATGATAAAGAGATAGCGCATGTCAACCAGCTTCTTCATGAACGCAGCGGTTGCGCCTTTCATTTTATACTTGCCGACAACCCCGATCGCTTCGCCTTTACCCAGCGAGGCTACAACCCCCTTGTTCTGGAACTTGAATTCCTTAAGCGGGGCATTGCGGATGGAGGCGACCAGATTATAGGAGCAGGTTTGCCCTTGCTGGGTAGCTATCTGCGCCGTCGGCGGGTAAGGCCTTCCTTCCGGATTCATAACGATGGAACAGTCTCCGATCACATACACATTCTCGTATTCCTTGGTGCGCAAATAAGGATCGACGACTACTCGTCCGCGCATCGTTTCCAGACCGGCCTCGGCCAGCATACGATTGCCCCGAATCCCTCCGGTCCAGATGACGGTCGAGGATCTGATTTCTTCCCCCGTTGCCAAAATTACACCCTGCGGGGTACATTCCTGGATGGCGGTCGCTATTTTAAATGTAACTCCCTTATCCTCCAGCACCTTCATCGCGTACTCCACAAGCTCGGAATCGAATCCGGGCAGGACGGTAGGAGCCGCTTCAATATTGTAGATTCGAACAAGAGAAGGATCGACATCAAATTCCGCGCACAGCCTCGGTATACGGTCGGCCAGCTCTCCTATGAATTCTATTCCTGTAAACCCGGCCCCTCCGACTACGAAAGTTAAATAATCGAGGCGGTGCGGTTCACGCTTGTACTTGGCAAACTGATACTCGATATGCTCGCGAATGAGGCGGACGCTGTTAATGCTGCGAATGTTCATCGCATATTCCTGCAATCCCGGAATACCGAAGGTTTCGGGTTCACCGCCCAATCCAATGACCAGGTAATCATAGGATATCGCACTGTCTTCGAGAATAATCTTCTGATCATCCAATTTAATCTGGGTGACCGTTGATTTTACAAAATCAATCTTGTACTCGTCAATCAGCTTCGTAATGTCTACCCGGGCGTTCTCCGGTTTATCCGTACCGGCCGCCGGCATATGCAAATGCGTCGTGATGTAATGATAGTCGTGCTTGTTGACCAGGGTTACATCGGCTTCGTTATAATTAAGCTCCTTCTGCAATCGAATCGCCGTTACTATGCCGCCGTATCCGGCCCCAAGTATCACGATTCTTGGTATTCTGCCCATCTCTCTTACCCACTCCATAATTTTTATGTTTAATTATTCATTTATATATAATCCTTGCGTATCCCTCTCGCTGTCAAAACCATTCCGAGTCAAACCCGGGTTCCAACTTATGGAATTAAAGGATCTTTGGAGTCAGTATCATATTGTGAAAAATTACACAAGTCTATTAATGGTTTCCTATTATTATAGTTTAACACCGATGATGGGAAAATAACCTAAAGCCCTATTCTTAAGCTATGAAAAAAGTATGTCCTCTGCCATCTATTTACCCATTCCTTAGACAGGATAAACCGAACCTGTCCAAATAGCAAGCATTAAATTTGAGCCTGTAATCATCGATTGCACTCCCGGACGGTACGAATTCTTTACATGATAAATTTAATTATTTTTAGGCCGGTTGTTTTTGGGCCGGCTTTTTTCTCTTTCTGCCCTTTTAGCCCGGATTCGGGTTCCTTTCCCGCCGGGCAAAGCTTATAATTATAATCGGCAGGTATTAACCCACGGAGGTGTTCTTCATAGTGTCAGCTAATGGTCAAGGTCCAGTAGATATTCTGATCATCGGGGGAGGTCCCGCCGGAATGTTCGCGGCGTTCTATGCGGGAATGAGACAGGCATCCGCTAAAATTATTGAAAGCATGCCGCAGCTCGGAGGCCAATTATCTGCTTTATATCCGGAAAAGTACATATACGATGTGGCCGGGTTTCCGAAAGTGCGTGCGCAAGAGCTGATTGATAATCTGTCTCAGCAGATGAACCTGTTCCCGACGGAAGTTTGTCTGGAAGAAAAAGTTGTGAAGGTAGAGAAGAAAGAAGAGCGTCTGTTCGAGGTGACAACTAACAAAGGCGTTCATTACAGCCGCGCGGTTGTCATTACGGGCGGAATCGGGGCCTTCCAGCCCAGAAAGCTTGATTTGCCGGAAGCCTCCCGGTATGAGAATGCCAATCTGCATTATTTTGTTAAGGATCTGCAAGCCTTCGCCGGACAGAAAGTCGTCATTACCGGAGGCGGGGATTCCGCCGTAGACTGGGCCTTAATGCTGGAGCCTGTAGCTGAACAGGTTACACTGGTTCATCGCCGGGACAAATTCAGGGCGCATGAGCACAGTGTGGAGACCCTTATGCAATCCAGAGTGAATGTCGTCACTCCGAAGGAAATCGTACAACTGCATGGAGAGGACCGGATCCATAAAGTAACGCTTAAAGATATCCAGTCCGGGGAGCTAACCGAAATGGAAACGGGTGCGGTCATTGTCAATTTCGGCTTCGTGTCCTCGCTCGGACCGATTACGGAATGGGGGCTGGCCATCGAGAACGGCTCGATTGTCGTCGATTCCCGTATGGAAACCTCGATTCCCGGAATTTTCGCCGCGGGGGACATCACAACCTATCCCGGGAAATTAAAGCTGATTGCAGTAGGCTTCGGAGAAGCGCCAACTGCAATAAACAACGCTAAAGTGTACATAGATCCGAAGGCAAGATTATCCCCCGGACATAGCAGCAATATGAAATTTTAATCATCGAATGCTAGAAGGATGGGCACCCTATTCATATATCGCCGGCTTATCTTCCGCCGGCCTCTATGAAAGGGGTGCCCATTATTTTGTCCTATTATTGCCCGGTTTGCAATGGACTGGAAACCGCCGAATGGTCCTGTCCGCTGTGTGGAAAGACTGCTGAAGACTTCGGACGCTTCAATGATTACCTGGGACCTTATTCCCCCTACCGCCCAATAGAGGATTTATCGCTCACCAACGGATTTGCCGATGTCGCCAATCATTGCTGTGTACATGTCTTTCACTGCGAGCACTGCTCCCACAGCTTCTACGCCTTCCTTCCCGAAAGACCGGCCGGTACCTAAGCCGGCCAGATCGTTTACCTTATTCCTCTTCGACCTCCCAAGCAATGCGGATCAAATCGTTGGCCCAGTTCCGTATTTTCACCTCAATGACCGCCTCGATCTCCTCCTCGGAGAAGCCCTCAAGCTTGTGATCCTCTATCGTAAGCACTTTATCGATTTGGTGTTCTCCTACCATCAAATTCACTTTTATGTTCATTCCGCTCCCCTCCCTGCTCTTTATAATTCTCCATCCGGACTCGATTTCCCTTGCATGCCGGATAAGGATCTTTATGACAAGTCGGGCACTCGTATTGGGTCAAAGGCTTCGCTCATTGACGACAATCCCCCCTCTATCCCGCCTGCCTTTAAAAAGATGAATTCTGGGAAGCCGGCAAGGCATTAAATCATTAGTGTAGGATTCCGCTGTGCTTTAAATTATAATAAAGGGGAGTTGATCCATTTTTTAGGAGGTGCGAATTATGGGAGCTGCAAATCAGATGCCTACTCGTCGATTAGGAACTTCCGGGTTGCAAGTAGGGGCAATCGGAATGGGATGCATGCCGCTGTCCATACAAGGCCGCCCGGAAGAATCCGAAGCGATACGGACGATTCATACCGCTTTGGAGCAAGGAGTGACTTTATTCGATACTGCGGATTCGTATTGTTTGGACGATCGGGATATCGGACATAACGAGAAATTACTGGCCAAAGCTCTGGACGGGGTATCCCATGCGATTATCGCCACCAAGGGAGGAACCGTCCGCCCCGAAGGAAGATGGGTGCGCAACGGACATCCCGAGCATTTGAAGGCTGCCTGCGAAGAAAGCCTGAAGGCGCTGGACCGGCAAGAAATTATGCTATATCAACTGCATGCGCCGGATCCCGATGTTCCTTATGCCGAATCCGTTGGTGCTTTGGCCCGCTTGCAGGAGCAGGGCAAAATTGTACATATCGGCTTATCCAATGTATCGGTTAGGCAATTGGAGGAGGCTTTAAGTATCGTAACGGTCGTCAGCGTTCAGAATCGGATGCACCTGTTCGATCGCTCCTCCATGGATGTTCTCCGCCGATGCGAGGAATTGGGAATCGCCTTCCTTCCCTACAGCCCTTTAGCCGGGATGGGTCAGGCAGGCAAGCTCGGGGATCATGAGAGGATCCGGCAGATAGCCGACAGGCATCAGGTATCTCCGCAAAGAGTGGCACTGGCTTGGCTGCTGCAGCTCTCCCCTGTGATGCTGCCGATCCCCGGCGCAAGCCGCGGAAGCACGATTACCGACAGCGCAGCGGCCGCTTCCCTCACCCTTACCGCGGATGAAATGGCTGAGCTTAATGCGATGAACGCTTAGCACAACGCTGCCAAGTGACGCATGCCTTGTAATCGCAGGAATTGGTGCATCCTAACCTTCATCCATTCACGGTCGCTCTTCCTGTCTTGCTTCGATAGTGGTTTATACAATACTTTGCAGAGACACCGGAGCAAAAAAAGACCGCCTCCTACCCAACGGAGGCGATCCACTTTTTTTAGCGGCTACAGCCTTTGTACCTGAACATACGGGACCTTCTTGATTTCATAGGTTCCTTGCAGAGCTTCTTCCTTAACCACCCCGAGCTTGATCAAGCCGGTGATTTTCGCTGGATCCGCTTTGGACATCAGCTTCCACAGCGCATCATCGTTAAACCGGTTATAAAGGTCTTCGTCTCTATACTCTCTTCGTTCCTGAATCCCGATTTTCAACCGGTATTCCCCTAGGTCCGAATCAGTCTGCTCCGGGAAAATCCGCAGCAGTTCATTTCTTAATCGCTCCAAATCCCGTTCAATCTGCCTTTGCTGTTCTTTTAAATCGAAATAGGCCTTCAGCTTTTCCTCCATCGGCTTCCGTCCCCTCTGTTTTTCGCTATATATATGCGAGGAGACCGCCTTCCATAACCTAACCGGGATACACTCTACTTACCATATTGCAATCGCCAAAATATTCCTGTCACAATTACCCAGGAAATAAAAAGAGGACTTATGTTGGCATAATGCCGAAAAACAAAAAAAGCGCTCGAAAATCGAGCGCGAATTGAAGAGAAGAAAAAAAGGTTATGAAGACAGAATTTCGACGTATATCGAACTCTGTATATTTAGTATAGCATAGAGTATATATCATTTCATTGGTATGTTTTCCCAAAGTATTACCTAAATCAGCAGACTGTTATCTTCTGATACCAGCTTTTCAGATCATATGAAGCCCTTAACTATTTTGAAAGCTTGAAAAATATAGTAATGTAAAGGATAAAGGGGGAATTCCATGCTTTCATACATAGATTCAGCCGTCAGCATCCAATCGTTAATATGGTTATTTCTTGCCGCATTCATGCTGCATGATTTCGAGGAAATCATCCGCATGGAAAATTGGTTTCGCAAAGCCGGCAGGACCGTTATTCTGAAGGTGCCCCAGCCGTTTGATAAAATAGTCAGCTCCGCTTCACAAATTACAACCGCACAGTTTGCGTTTGCCGTATGTGTTGAGTTTATGGTGTTCGTTCCCGTTACATATTTAGCAGCCGAACATAATCATTATTTGCTGTTCATCGGCTTCAATGCCGTACTGCTGCTCCATGTTTTTATGCATATCGGGCAGGCACTGTTCGTTCGAATGCTCGTTCCGGGTGTGACAACGGCTGTTTTAATTACACTGCCTTATACGTTGTATCTTTTTTATCGGTTGCTTTCGGAGCATTTGATACAGTGGAGCGATTTAATTACAAGCTTGCCGTTCGGGCTTCTCTTGCTTCCTATCGTAGGGTTCGGGCATTATCTGGGCGGAAAACTGGTGTCCCGGTGACGTTACAACTATATATAAAAAAATAACCTCTCAAGCTTGGAGTTATCCCCGCCAGCCTGAGAGGCATTGTTCATTAAGACCACTAATGTTAATTACCTGACTCCTCAACAATGGTCATCTTGCATTTATCCAAAGTATTTCGACCATAACCTGCCTATGCCGGCAAGCTGTTGGAACCACAGTCGGCGGTTCCGAAATCAGTCGTCACACTTCTCTGCCTTGCCTTCCTCTTCCCTATGCTTGAAGGAAGAGCCGCAACCGCAAGTAGCTACGGCATTGGGATTATGAATGGTGAAACCGCCGCCCATGCCTACATCCTTGTAGTCGATCTCAACTCCGTACAAATACTTGTTGCTATCTTCATCGACGACAACCTTCAATCCATTCACGTCCATAACCTTGTCCGTCTCGCTCTGCTCGTCATCGAAACCCATGCTGTAGGAAAAACCGCTGCAGCCGCCTTCTTTGACACCGAGGCGCAAAAACATATTGGGAATTTCTTCCGCCGCGAGCAGTTCCTTAATTTTCTCCGCAGCCGAATCACTGATGCTAATCATATGAGTCCCTCCTCTATATGGAAAGAGTAGCGTTAGTTGCTAGAGGCTGTTCTAAAGGTCTGCTGCGTATTAGCATTCCACCCGCCGTTACGCTGGGCGGCAAACCTTCCGAACGTGCATTTGCTATAAATAAAGGTGAGAAAAATGTCGGATCTGTACCGTATTGTTTCCATCCCTTATAGATTAAGTATACCCATATTTTCGGTTAGTCTCAAGTGATAATCCTCCAGAATCGGATACCGGGCTCAGTTACTCTTCGTCTTTTCCAAATGATAGTAGCGAAGAAGAAGCCTGTCCAGATTCTCGCTGCTTTCCACTACACGGGGATGCAGCAAGCCCAGTTGGCTGCCCAATTGAACCATGTGCTGCCGCGCATCTTCGATCTCTTCGGAGATGTCCATTTCCAATAATAAACTCTTCACCTTTAATCACCTTTAAAAAATAATCACACAATTATTTAGTATACACAAATTTCAAATAATTGGAAGCATATTTTGGAGAAATTCGTATTTTTTTCATGATTGGATGCGTTTTATAAGTGTCGAAGTGTGTCTTGCCCCTATTATTAATGTAGGATTATAATGAAGATGGACTAAATTTATCATCCATACGATCGAAACTCTAGATAAAATCGGGTTTATTGACGGGTCGATAATGGTAAGGAGTGAAATCGGTGAATATCGTTACACCCACCCACGATACGAGGATGGAGGAAATCAAGGAGAAAGTTTTAGCCGGAGAACGTTTAACTAAAGAGGACGGTCTTTTTCTTTATCAATCGGACGATCTTCTGACGATCGGGCAATTGGCTAATTTCGCCAACCTCCGCAAGAACGGCAAGAAGGTCTATTTTATTCAAAATATGAGCCTGTATTTTACGAATGTGTGCGAAGCGCACTGTGCGTTCTGCCATTTCCGCCGCGACGAAGGGGAAGAAGGAGCGTATACGCTGACCGGGGAGCAGATGTTTGACTATATCGACAAGCATATCCATCCGGAAATGCGCGAATTTCATATTACCGGCGGGCATAATCCCCATGTGCCGTTCGAGTACTATGTCGACTGCATCCGTTCCTTGAAGCAAAAGTACCCTTCCGTCACGCTCAAAGCCCATACAGCGGCGGAGATCGAATTTTTCTCCCGTTTGAGCGGGCTTACCTACGAAGAAGTATTGCGGACACTGATGGAAGCCGGACTGGATACCTTAACGGGCGGCGGTGCCGAAATTCTGTCCGAGAGATACCGCAAGAAGATGGGAGTAGGCAAGGCAACGACGGATCAATGGCTGGAAGTCCAACGGGCAGCGCATCGGCTCGGAATGAAGACTCATGCGACAATGCTCTACGGTTCCATCGAGACCCTGGAGGAAAGAATCCAGCACATGATTTATTTACGCGAGCTGCAGGATGAAACGTCCGGATTCCTTGTCTTTATTCCAAATGCGGTGCAGCCGGCCAGCGTGAAAGCGGGGATCAAACGGAGAGTCTCCGCCTTCGACGATATGAGAACCATCGCCGTCAGCCGTCTGATGGTGGACAACATACCGCATGTCAAAGCCTATTTTATTAATCTGGGAACCCAGCTGACTCAGATGGCGTTAACATTCGGGGCATCCGATGTTCACGGAACGATTATTCAGGAAAGGATCAGCCATGCGGCCGGAGCTCTTTCGCCGGAAGGGCTGACCAAAGATGAGCTGGTCTGGCTTATCAAGGGAGCCGGAAGGATTCCGGTCGAGAGGGATACTTTCTATAACGAAATTAAAGTATTTTAAGACTGATGTTCAAATGTCCTCAGCATTCCGGTCCTCATAACGCTTTTGTTATAAGCTTCCCGACCGGAGCGGTGCAAGGAATGAATCTACCTATGGAATGATATCGGCCGCTTCGTTGAACAATAAGAGAATAAACCGACTATCTAGTTATCCATAATGGTTAGAAATAATGGCGGTACCATTACTATTACTGAAGAGAGAAAGGTTCTGTTCATGAGAAAACATGTTGTAATCCTTGGCGGAGGCTACGGGGGCTTGACAGTGGCCCATCAATTGCTTGAGAAAGACTTGCCGGACTACGATCTTACACTCGTGGACCGGATGCCTTATCAGGGGCTAAAAACAGAGTATTATGCTTTAGCCGCGGGAACCGTTCCCGACATCGACATTCGGGTGGAATTTCCGCCCGATCCCAGATTGAACAAAGTGTACGGAGTAGTGGAATCGGTAGACCTGAACCATAAGCATATCTTCTTTATGGACCGGGATCCTCTGGAATATGACGTGCTGGTTATCGCCTTGGGATGTGTAGACAAGTACCATGATATTCCGGGTGCGGAGCGGTATTCCAACAGCATTCAGTCCTTGTCTTCCACCAGAATAACTTACCAAAGAGTCAACGATGTGAAGCCTTATGGTCAAGTATCTATTGTCGGGGGCGGATTGAGCGGCGTAGAAATGGCCTCCGAGCTGAGAGAGAGCCGACCGGACCTGAACATCCGGATTTTGGACCGGGGGACAAGTATTCTGTCCGCCTTCCCGGTAAAGCTGCAGACCTTCGTCCGCACCTGGTTCGAGAAGCATGATATCGAGATGGTTCACCAGGTGGCCGTTACCCGTTTGGAGGATGGAGTCATCTATAATCAGGGAGAACTTATTTATACAGATACAACGGTATGGACCGCAGGCATTCAACCGAGTCCGGTGGTCAGGCAGTTAAACGTCGGCAAGGATAAGCAAGGACGCGTTCTGCTGAACGAGTACCATCAGATCCCGCAATACCGGGATGTCTATGTCGTGGGAGACTGCGCCAGCCTGAGCTTCTCCCCCAGCGCGCAGGCCGCGGAAGCCCAAGGCAAGCAAGTGGCGGATGTGATCGCCGCCATCGCTAAAGGGGAGGACCCTCACTTGGGAATAATCAAGCTGAAGGGAGTCCTCGGCTCACTCGGCAAGAAGTCAGGCTTCGGCGTCATGGGTAAACGGACAGTGATGCTGGGCAAAGTTCCCCGGATTCTAAAAAGCGGGGTGCTTTGGTTATCGAAACACCACAAAGGGTAATCCGGGAATAGATGGAATGGATGAAGCCTCCGGCAATTACAAATCGTCGAGAAGCTTGTCCATTTCTTCCTGTTCTTTTATTTTATTCAGAATGAGATCATACAGCTCGTCCACCTCTTCGGCAAAGACCGGCTCGCCGTTAACCAGGGCATACGGGCTCAAGAAGCATTCGCCGCAATAACCGAGGCAGCCGTATTCGACCACATCGTAATCGGGATTACTCTCCAGCTTCTGCATCACTTCGTCCGTTCCGTGATGCATATTATTTGCGCAGAATTCTATGATCGGTCTCATGGGGAGCCCCCTTTTTTGAAAGATATGTGCTGACCATTTTATTTTACCCCACGTTGTATTATAATAGAATAAAGAAAGGAGATGACGCAAATGAGCGAAAATACTCAAAGCACTAAGTACGATGAAGTGCTCGAAGTTTTAGATAAGCTCCGCCCCTTCCTGCAGCGTGACGGAGGAGACGTCGAACTCGTCGATGTTGAGGATGGAATCGTTAAGCTGAAGCTGATGGGTGCTTGCGGAAGCTGCCCAAGCTCGACCATCACGCTGAAGGCCGGTATTGAACGCGCATTGATAGAGGAAGTTGAAGGGATAGAAGAGGTCGTTCAGGTATTCTAATCCCATAAGAAGAGGTTATCCAATACGTAACGAAGCAGAGCCCGTGAATGAACGGGCTCTGCTTTCGTTATATGCATGTAATGATGAAGGCACAGCCTTCACGACTATTGTCCTCGCGTCAGAGGTGCCGTGCCTTTAACCGCCCGGATAGGATCGAGGCCTCCGGAAATGTCCATGATATTACCGGTAATAAAGTCAGAACGGGGATGACAGAGGAAAGCGATCGTCCGCGCGACATCCTCTCCCGTTCCTGGCCTTCCCCTAGGCGATTCATCATCCGTAATTTGCTCCACCTCGTGAATGTACTTCTCCTTGTATTCGCCGCGAATGTCCCCCGGACAGATCATATTGACCGTTATTCCGTTAGGAGCTTCTTCGACGGCCAACGTTTTGGTAAAGGACACCAGGCCTACTTTGGCCGCGGCATATACCGCCCGATGAGGCCATCCGGTCCCTTCAGATGCCCTCCCGAAGCCGAAATGGATAATTCGGCCCCACCCTTGCTTCCTCATCATGGGAAGTACCATATGGTCCAATTCCATAACACCTAACAGGTTGCCGCGCACCAAATAATCGATTTCTTCCGTATCATAGTCGGCAAAGAGTCTTCGTTCTCTGACAAAGGGGCCGGCATTGTTCACCAAAATATCGATTCCGCCCAGCTGCTCCTCTACTTCCCGGACCATTCTCCGTAAATCTTCCGTTCTGGAGACATCAGCCTGAACGGCCAGACTACGGACACCGAACGCTTCCAGCCTCTCGGCCAAGGCCAGAGCCTCCGTCCGGCTGTGAACGTAATTTATCGCGATATCGCAGCCTTGCTCAGCCAATGTAACCGCAGTCATCTTACCTAACCCTTTAGCGCTTCCGGTAATGAGGGCTACTTTTCGATCGTGCCGCATCGCAACCTCCTGTTCAAGACCAGTGCTTACAACGACCGGCCTCCATTCTTGATTGCCATCCAGTCTAAGTTTATCATAGTTCCTTTCCATTAAGCAGCCCCGGACCCAGATTATTGCTTATAAAGCTCCGCCCGTCTTCTCCGCACCCGGACGTTACTTTGGTTCTCCTGGCTTAACCCGTTAAAAGCCGTCGTCAACGTTCGGCAGACCATCTCGAACCCCTGGCCCAGCGTTCGCAATTTATCCTCTACATTTTCTATCGCGGTTTGGTTCGGAGGGAACAGCTCCATCTTAGCCTTGAGAAGATCGTCCAACAGCTCGGTATTCATGAAATGCGTCTCCATATTTCTTTCCTTGCGCAATATCGTCATCGATGGCTGGAAGCTTTCCTTGATCTGATACAGCTGCTGATCCATGGGCAGATCAGGCCTTCGTTCATGCATCCGGCGCAGGACGGTGAAATAGGAGAACTGCTGCTTCACTTTCTCGGTTTCAAGGCGTAATTGTTCATCGAGAAAGTAACCCAGCTTGTCCAGAATGGAGAAGATCCGCAGCAGGGCATTTTTGTAAAAATAAAGATGCCTGTGATAATTATCCAATTCCTCTTCATCCATCTCTTCTATATAGCGCTTGTTTACAAGCAAGCTGAATTGCTCTGCTGCATATTGACTCTGCTCCAGCTCGTCCAACGCCCGGATGAAGCCGCCCGCTTTAATGAATAGAGAGAGGGTGCTTCTATCTGTCTCTTGGGTCTGAAGTGCCGACCGCTCCTTCAGCACCCTCCCTTCCTGTATATGCAGATAATGGTTAAGAGCCTTCATCGCCTCTCCCATAATCCCTTCATCCCGCCTGCGCGGCTGGTTGAACAAATACCTTAGCATAAAGCGTCACTCCCGCCTGATCGCTCGTCGGAAGCCCGGGGATAGGCAGCTCTAGCCTGTTGGGACTTCCAACTAATCTTAACTGCATATTGTAAGAAGTGCCGGACACTTCGAGTCCATTTTTGTATTCCGCCGGGATTCCGGGGTTCCTGGGCAAATCCGGAATCCGCTCGCTGTTATCTGCCGATGGATCGTGTTAAACGGTCACTTTCCCTACCCCTGTTATTATGCAATCTGCTGCATCCACCAGAACTTACCGCTTACCGCAGACATCCACTCGCTTACTGCGAACGATCAGTTTCCGGGAAAGTATTCCTTCCAACGGGAATCCACCAGCTTCACAATATCGTCCCGGGGAATCAGCTCCTCCGGGTAGCCGGGCTTCATCCTGGCATCGATCACAATAGGAAATTGATAGCCGATGTGGTGATTGGCGGTCTGGGAACGGGCATAGATATCACTGGCCGGGCTGAAACGGGTAAATACCGTCCATAAGAACGCCGTCTGGTTCTCTACTATTCCGGCATCATCCGCTATAATAACAAGCGGCCATGCCGCCAAGCGGTCCCCGTTCGTTTCGACCAGTCTGGCGGCAAGCTCGGGATCTTCCTCGAACGATGCTCCCGAGAGGACGAGACAGCCTTTGCAATAGGCTCTCGCGTCGCGAATACCGGGAAGCTCTCCTCCCGAATACTGAACGGGCAGAGTGCGCACGGGCTCCCCTACTCCAACCAGCACCGCCTTGCTGCCTTCGTTAAGCTTATGCCCGGTATAGTCCAACGTATCGTTAGACGTATGGTTGAAAATAAATAAGTCGGTTCTTGGCCGAAATCTTTCCAGCACCGTCTCAAGCAGCAGCTTAAAGTTGGACAAATCTACAGGCTGATCCGTAACGATCAGAAACTTCGTCAGAATCAACTGGCCTTCGCCCAAGATCCGGAAAGCGGCGCTAAGCGCCTCCCGGCTATAGCTCTCGCGAACAACCGCTGCGGCCAGGGCGTGAAATCCGGTCTCCGCATACGTCCACAAATCCTTGACTGCCGGCATAACCATCGGAAAGGCCGGGGACAGCAGCCGCTGCAGGAAATCCCCCATATAATAATCCTCTTGGCGAGGCTTGCCGACAATGGTAGCCGGATAGATGGCGTCTTTACGGTGCCACATGTGGCTCACGTTGAACACCGGGAAATCGTGCTGCAATGAATAATAGCCGAAATGATCGCCGAAGGGGCCCTCCGGCCGCCGAATATGAGGCGGAACCTCACCGCAAATGGCAAACTCGGCATCTGCGACCAGACGATGTCCGCCGTTCGGATTGTCGACCATCTTCAGCTTCTTGCCGATAATCAGCGATGTCAGCAGCAATTCCGGCAGATGCTCCGGCAGCGGAGCGATGGCAGACGCGATAAGCGCCGGCGGACCTCCGAGGAAGACAGTAACCGGCAGTGCCCGGTTATTCTTCTCGGCTTCGTGATAATGGAACCCTCCGCCCTTCTGAATCTGCCAATGCATCCCGCTCGTGTTTCCGTCATACAGCTGCATCCGGTACATTCCCAGGTTATGATCGTTCTCTTGGCCGGGCTTCTCGGTATAGACAAGCGGCAGCGTAACGAACGGCCCCCCATCCCCCTGCCAGCTGGTCAGTGCCGGAAGCTTGTTCAGAGGCTGATCCCTGTCGCACACCTGAAGCACGGGCGCCTGATCCTTGGAAACGGTCCGTGTGCCTACTTTAAGCAAATCGAACAGCAGTTCCTTCTCGTCCCACAAAGCCTTGAACGAAGGAGGCAGTAAAGTATCCTTGGCTCCTATAATTTGCTTCATCAACTGCTCCGGCTTCGGTCCGAAGGCCAGATTCACCCTCCGAATGGTGCCGAACAAATTCGTCACAACCGGAAACGGACTTCCCTTAACGTTAGTAAATAACAAGGCCGGGCCCTCTTCCGAGATGACCCGGCGGTGTATTTCGGCCAGCTCCAAATTCGGGTCAACCGGAGCGGAAATCTCGACCAACTCGTTCTCCTGGCGCAGTACCTGCAAAAATTCCCGCAAATTTTCGAAAGCCATAGTGTTCCCCCTCACCTGATAAACGATTCATAAATGCGATAGTCTGCCGGGATCCGGATTAACGGTTGTACTGAAACACCCGGACGCTTAAATGAACAAGAATGCTGAACAGGCCTGCGATAAGCAAAGTATGGATAAGCCCGGAGAGCAGATGCCAATCCGATGTAATTGTAAAAGTAACGTAGGCGCCGCTCAGAATTTGCAGAATGATCAAGCCGAATGCCCAATACCCTGCTTTCACCAGCTCCTGCGGGTATTTCCGTTCCCTGCGCAGCATATACAGCATAACGGCAATGGCGACGAACAGCAGCAAAGCCGCCACCCGGTGCAAGAAGACAATACCGGTCGCCCCGGATAATTCAGGGATGACTTGTCCGTTGCACAACGGCCATCCGGAGCAGCCTCCCCATGATTTCGTATGGCGGACGAAAGCTCCCAAATAAACAACGATATAAGAATATATCGTCGTGATCCATATCATGTAGCGCAAGCCGGCCGACGGGAGAACTGTAGTGTTGCCTCCCCGGGGTCCCCGTTCAGGAATCGATTCCGAATAAAGCAGAATGATGGCCAGAAGCAGTGAACAGGCGAAGGCCAGCATGGAAATACCGAAATGAAGCGCCATAACGAGCGAAGACTGCTCCCATTTAACAGCCATGGCCCCCAGAATGGCTTGTACAACGGTGAAAGCAAGAGCCAGGCCGGCATACCAGCGGGCGTCCTTGCGCTTGACCAGCCTCACCACTCCAATGAACGCGACCAGTACGAGAATACCTTCTACACCGCTCACAAACCGGTGGCTGTATTCAATCATCGATTCAATCGTGTAGCTGGGGATGAACTTGCCGTTGCATAACGGCCAATCGTCTCCGCAACCCCTTCCCGAATCGGTCTTGGTTACGACAGCACCCATCAACAGAACGATAAACATTCCGATGGCGGAAGCTACGGCTATTTTATTTAACCACTTATTCATATTGACATGCCACCCGCTTTTTAGTCTCACATGGTGATAGCTGTTACATCATACCAA
Organism: Paenibacillus residui; assembly: GCF_042677205.1. NCBI lineage: Bacteria > Bacillati > Bacillota > Bacilli > Caryophanales > Paenibacillaceae > Paenibacillus > Paenibacillus residui. The sequence goes on along the minus strand of NZ_JBHTIU010000008.1, from coordinate 194,062 downwards.
GTCCAATTATATCGATAATTCCCCTGTAATTCCATTCACAATTGTGACAAACCAATGAATCGCTCCCTCCAATAAAGCTTTGTAAAAACAGCCCGCCTCTTTCGAGAAATTTACCAAACCTTCACATCGATCTAATTCTGCCCTAACAATTGGCCTATAAACTAAGTAATGCTCATGTATCCGCAAATTAAAGAAGAAATACCGGATGGAGACAACGAGAAAAGCTAAAAGAAGCGATAAGGAAGCGTATAAATCCGCTTCCCGACGAAACATTATTTTCTCAACCGTCTCTGTTCCGGTCGGAGAAATGAGCGAAGGGGGGTGAATACCACATATGGAAACTGCAGCTTCGACCGAATTGACGGCGGTCCATAAGAGAAAGAAGCGGCGATCTTTTCTGCTGAAATCGTTTCGCCAATATTGGGACCTCTATTTGCTGATCACTCCGGTCCTCATTTATTTCATTATTTTTCACTACCTTCCTATTTACGGGGTGCAGATCGCTTTCAAGGATTTTATCGCCACCAAAGGGATATGGGGCAGCCCATGGGTCGGATTTAAGCATTTCGAACGGTTTTTCGACAGCTATTTCTTCTGGAGACTGATCAAAAATACGCTCGGCATCAGCTTGTACGAGCTGCTGGTCGGCTTTCCGGTTCCGATTCTACTGGCTTTAATGATCAACGAGGTGCGGTTCAAATTTTATAAACGTTTTGTACAAACCGTCACTTATGCTCCGCATTTTCTGTCCACCGTCGTTCTGGTCGGAATCGTCGTCATGTTCCTGTCCCCGCAGAATGGCGTGATCAATCAGATAATCAAGCTGTTCGGCGGCGAGCCGATCGCATTCATGACCGATCCGGCCTGGTTCAAGACGGTTTACGTCCTGTCGGGAGTATGGCAGCAGATGGGCTGGAGCTCGATCATTTATCTCTCCGCTCTGGCCGGCATCGATCCTCAGCTTCATGAGGCAGCACGGGTCGACGGAGCCTCCAGGCTGCGGAGAATATGGCATATCAACCTTCCCGGCATTATGCCCACCATCGTTATCCTGCTTATCTTGAATGTAGGTTCCATTATGGGAGTCGGCTTCGAGAAGGTGTTTCTGATGCAAAACTCGCTGAACAACGAAAGCTCGGACGTCATCTCCACCTATGTGTACCGGAGCGGAATTCTCGGTTCACAATACAGCTTTTCCGCTGCGGTCGGGTTATTCAATTCGATAGTGAATTTCATTCTGTTGGTGCTCGTTAACCGCGCAGCCAAAATGATGAAGCAAACGAGCTTATGGTAGAAAGGGGGATTGTCCATGACAGCGCAAAGCACCGGCGACAGGATCGTCGGAATTATAATCAATCTATTGCTGGCGGTCGTCTCCGTTATCGTCCTTTACCCGCTGGTCTTTGTCCTGAGCGCTTCGGTCAGCAATCCCGAGGATGTCCTGAACGGGGAGATCTGGTTATTTCCCAGCTCGCTTTCGTTTACAGGGTATGAAAAAATATTTCAGAATCAGGAGATTCTGACCGGTTATCTGAACACGATTATGTATACGTTGGTCGGCACGGCGATTAATCTGGCGATGACGGTCATGGCCGCTTACCCGCTGTCGAGGCCGAATTTTGCCGGCAAGAATTTGATCACGGGGATTATGGTCTTCACCCTGTTCTTCAGCGGCGGACTGATTCCGACCTACCTCATTGTGAAGGAAATGGGAATGCTCAATTCGTTCTGGGCGCTCGTAATCCCGAATGCCGTATCGGTGTGGAACATCGTTATTATGCGGACTTTCTTCCAGTCAAGCATTCCGGGGGAGATTCAGGAGTCGGCCTCTATCGACGGATGCTCCAATCTGCAAATTTTATGGAAGATCGTTCTGCCTTTGTCGATGCCGATCATCGCGGTCATGATCCTGTTTTACAGTGTCGGCCATTGGAATGCTTATTTCAACGCGCTCATTTATTTGACCGACAGAGCGAAATACCCGCTGCAGCTATTCCTTAGGGAAATTCTCATCCAAGGCCAGATGGAGCAGATGATCAATGTCGGCGACGAATCTCACGCCAGAACCTTGATGGAGGCGGAGGCGATCAAATATGCGGTAGTCGTCATCGCCAATTTGCCGGTCCTTCTATTGTATCCGTTCCTGCAAAAGTATTTTGTCAAAGGCGTTATGATCGGAGCCCTCAAGGGCTAAACTGTACGTTTTCCATATAAAACATAAATATTAAACAAAGGATAGGAGAATCGAAAAATGCAAAGAAAGAAATGGATCACCATCATGCTGTCCTCCGTTATGACCGCGGGTCTTCTGCAGGGGTGCGGCGGACAAGAAGCAGCAGGAGGCACAACGACCGGCGGGGAGTCTGAAGCCAAGACAACGGACAACTTCAATCCGACAGGCATGCCGATCGTCAAAGAGCCGATTGAGCTTACTTTCTTTACGGGCAAGGCGGCGACCAACACGAATAACTTCGAAGAAACGTTGGTATGGAAAGAATATGCCAAGATGTCGAACATCAAAGTCAACTTTCAATTGGTTCCCTTCGAAAGCTTGACGGAGAAGCGGAATCTCGCCTTGGCCAACGGGGATTATCCGGATGGATTCTATACGGCCCGGATGCCTGCATCCGATCTGGCGAAATACGGTGAGCAGGGCGTTTTTCTCAAATTGAATGATTTGATCGATCAGCACGCGCCTAACTTGAAAGCATTGTTGGACAAGTATCCCGATTTGAGAAAAGCGTTGACAATGCCCGACGGAAATATATACTCGTTTCCTTCTTTCTACAGCCCCGAGTTCCTGCCCATGCTTATCGGCACCCCTCTCTGGATCAAGCAGGACTGGCTGGACAAGCTGAACCTTTCGGAGCCGAAGACGACGGAGGAGTTCTACCAATACTTAAAAGCGGTAAAAGAAACCGACTTGAACGGAAACGGCCAAATGGATGAAATCCCCTATAGCGGAACGGGAATCGAGCCTCTGATCGATCAGTTGAAAGGAGCTTGGGGAGTGGGCACAAGAGGCCTGGGGCATAAGTTCGTCGATGTGGATCCGGAGACGAACAAGCTGCGCTTCTTCCGTCTGGACCCGAAGTACAAGGAAGTGCTTGAATATGTCCATAAATTGTATGCGGAAGGTCTGATCGACAAAGACATATTTACGCAAAAATCGAGCGAGCTGTACGCCAAGGGCGGCAAGGATATTCTCGGAGCGACGATCAATCCGAATCCGAAAACGCAGTTTAACGGGGAAAATTACTTCGGGCTGGGTGCTTTGGAAGGTCCGCACGGAGATAAGCTGTATACCCATATCAAAGTTCCTATGGTTTGGCCGGGAGCCTTCGTCATAACGAACAATAACAAGCATCCGGAAGCGACGGTTCGCTGGATCGATTATTTCTTCGGAGATGAGGGCGCCACATTCTACTTCATGGGGAAAGAAGGCGTCTCCTATACGCAAACGCCGGACGGCAAGCTGGAGTTCGTCGATGAAATCAAGAACAACCCGGAAGGATTGACTCTGGATCAAGCTCTGACGAAATATGTAACCTGGATGGGCGGCAGCTACCCGGGATACGTTCAGGAGAAATATTTCAAAGGCTCGGAAACGCTGCCGGAATCGATAGCCGTCGGCCAGAAAGCCGAACCCGACCGGATTAAGGACCTCTGGTACAGCTTCAATTTCCTCCAGGATGAAACGGAGTTTATGCAATCCACCGGAAGCGATATTCATACGCTGATCAAGGAAATGGAGGCCAAGTTCATTACCGGAGCCGTTCCGTTCAGCGAATGGGACAGCTATGTCAAAAAAGTCGAGAATATGGGTGTGGACAAGTATTTGAAAGTGTACGAAGCCGCCTATGAGCGTTACAAAAACAGTTAATGGACGATGAGGCGCGGATAAGGTGCTATCGGGCATTAAGCAGCCGGGCGCCGATAAGATAAAGCCTATAATTGTAAAAAAGGTCGGGAAGAGAACTCTCTTACCCGGCCTTTCTTATCTTGTGGTGCTGCTATCTGTTCCTATCGGCAATGTCCAAGATCGGAGGCTGCCCGAAGATCAAGACGGAAGCGCGTTGGCCACCTCTACGGAACGGTCCAGAAATTGCTCGATTTCTTCCCTTGTCTTGCGGAGTTTGCTTACAAAACGGGTCACTTCCCGTCCCTGACGGAAAACGATGAAGCTGGGAATACCAAGAATATTATATTTCTCGCATAGATCGGGCAGCTCGTCCCGGTCAATCTCCACGAAGGTCAGTTTATCTGCATAAGCCTGTTCTACATCCGGCATGAACGGATCGATAAAATGACAGTCCTTGCACCATGCGGCCTTAAATACGGCAACCGTCGGTTTATTCTGCCCAACCTGCTCTTGAAACTCCTGCTCGGAATGAATTCGGTTCAACGCCGTTCCCTCCTTAGTATTGTCCTCGCTCATATACGCCACTGAATCTATTCCCACCCTATGGCTTAAAGCATCAGCAGTGAGCTACGGACCATTTTCCTTGTTATAGCACTTCTCCGTTCCGTATGTCAAATGGTTCACAGCATGCTTATCACAGGACAACAATCGTTGCGATCCGGGAAGCCTATGTGGCATCCCTTCTCCATAACCCTCCCATTTGCTTAGGTTAAGTGAAAGCTCGATGGTCTCTGCCTCTTTTACCGCACTTGCAATAGGAGTCTATTTATTAGGAAAATGGAAAATATTAATATTTACATATATTTCAAAATGTGATATCATTTAAGTATCAAAACGAAATGACAACAATATCTTTTGAAAGGATGAGACACCATGGTTGAAAAGAAAGCTTGGAAATTTAACGCCTATCTGGGATTGGTGATTCTGGTCGCTATGTTTATCGCCAGCATCTTTTTGCTGATCCAGGAGTTTATTGTATCCGGTCTCCTTCTGTTAGCCATAGATATAATCTTTCTGATGTCTTCATTTACGGTCGTTCAGCCTAATCAGGCCAAGATCATCACCTTCTTCGGGACTTATATGGGCACCATCCGCGAGGCCGGAGTGTGGATTACCGTTCCTTTCTCCAACCGCAGAAGAATCTCCCTTCGCGTCCGCAATTTCAACAGTGCCAAGCTGAAGGTGAATGATGTGGAAGGCAATCCGATCGAAATCGCCGCGGTCATCGTCTTCAAAGTGGTCGATACGGCGAAAGCGATGTTCGATGTGGACCATTATGAGCAATTCGTGGAAATCCAGAGCGAAACGGCTCTTCGGCACGTAGCCAGCAAATACCCATATGATAACTTCATTAGCGACGGTTATTCCCTGAGAGGCAATGCCGAAGAGGTGGCCGGCGAGCTCGGGGCGGAGCTTCAAGAGCGCTTGTCCGTAGCGGGAGTAGAGGTGCTGGAAGCAAGATTGACCCACCTCGCCTACTCTACCGAAATTGCCAGCGCCATGCTGCAGAGACAGCAAGCGTCGGCCATCATTTCGGCCAGACAGCAGATTGTCGAAGGGGCCGTCGGCATGGTTCAGATGGCCATAGCCCGGCTGGAGGCCGACGGTGCCGTTACACTGGATGAGGAAAGAAAGGCGGCAATGATCAACAACCTGATGGTGGCCATCGTGTCGGATCGATCCGCAAGTCCGGTCATCAACACAGGAAGCCTTTATTGACAGGCCCTTAAATGGCACCCAAGAAAAACTTCCCGCTCAGGATCGATCCCAAGCTGTACGAAGTACTGGAACGTTGGGCCGCCGACGAGTTTCGCAGTGTTAATGGACACATCGAATTCCTGCTTCGTGATGCGGCAATGAGGGCCGGTCGTCTCAAGGAACATCGAATTCTTCCGCAGCCGCCGGAACCGGAAGCGGAGGAATAAAGCCCGAGAACGAGCATTGAGGGGCAGCTATACCTTGACAAGAATCAGAGATAAACAGCTATCGCCGTCCTTTCTTATATTTTAAAAAAATAGGGTACTCGGACTTTATGGTGGAAAAGGGCTTATAAGCCGCCCTTTTCCAATTTTCTTAATTAGTAACACCGTCTAAGGCTTGATAACTACGCTTTTCGTCAATGGATATAAGGCGTTCCCGGAAGGCAGAATCACATTCACAACACTTATAACGTCTACGGTTCAATTGTAAGCCGTTCTTGAAGAAATAATAGGTTAGTCATCTTTGCCTTTTATTTTGAGAGAGCCTAAACCAATAATTGCTCCCAGTATAACTAAAACTATACTGGCTATAATTTCATACCCTTGCAAAGCCTCGATGTAATTTACGAGAAACCAACTGGGTCCCCCGCCTGTTAATCGGTTTATCAAACCTCCAACTCCTTGAATTAATAGAAGTAGACTTACAGCGCTTGTAATCTCTTTCATGACACTACATCCCCTTTCCAAATAACTAATATCACGATAGAATTCCCCTAATGCCAATATTGAATAACACCGCTCCAATAACTGCCACTCCTACTAATACAGAAGACAATGGAGCTTTTACTAATTGTGTTCTTAGCTTTTCAAGCTTATTCTGTGTCCAGCCTCCAAATAGAATATAAATGAACAATAATAAGATTGAAGGTAGTACCATAAGCACGTTATAGCCAAGTAAAATACTTATGGACAAACCCGTATTAAACGCTAAACGATCCATTAATAATATCGAGTAAAAATACGGTAAAGCTGTGGTAAACTCGATCGCAAATACAATAATACCGAGTATAATCATCCCACCTATTGATACTTGCTTAGGCAACCATTCCAAAAATCGGGATTCCATTCCTTTCTTAGGCTTATAAAAACTAATTAGTACAAAGCCGACTCCAAGTATCGTATAAAACCAACTTGAAATTTGATTGTTAGACATGCTTTCTATAAAACCATGTATCTGCCCAACTCCCAGGTAAACCAAGATACCCATCATAAAATAGCAAAATTGTGTCGATAATAGAAAAACGATCAAACGCGATGCCAATTTTTCTTTTTGTATTAGAAGGATATAGGCTGTAATCGCCAATACCCCGGGGCTTAAGATATCAATGAAAGCACAGAGCACAATAATGAGGAGTGCTGTTGTGAAATCTATGTTGGCAGGAATCAATGATTCAATGATTTCCAGCATCTAAACATCCCCCCTTATTTATTTATTTCACACACTGTGATAAAATGATAATAACACGGTGTACTAAATAAAAGCAAGAGGTGATTTGAGTGCCGAAAATTGTTGATCATGATCACAAAAGGAAAATTATCGCTGAAACAGCTTGGAAAATTATTGAAGGTGAAGGCATTGAAAAAGCATCTATCCGAAGAATTGCATCTGAGGCTGGAATGTCTACCGGAGCACTAAGACATTATTTCTCAAACCAAGATGAATTACTATTGTTTATCATGGAATATTTTCTTGCTCGCGGGAAAGAACGGTCGGAGAATAAATCATGGTCAAAAAACCCTCTTATTGCGGTACAGGAAACATTGTTAGAATTAGTTCCTGTGGATCGGGATAAACAAACTGAAACTGGCGTTTGGCTCGTTTTCGCCATTCGCTCACTTACAAGTGCAGCTTTGAACACGAAAAAAAATGAACTAACTGAAGGTGAATATATTTTAATGGAAGCACTGCTTAAAATATTGATAAAAGCAGGCTATGTAAATAAAGACATAAATATTGAAATAGAAAAATTAAGGCTATCGGTAGTCATTGAAGGTTTATCCATACATGCTCTATTAAGACCGGACATATTCACAATTGAAAAAACGGAACAAATTATTGCTCACCACTTAAATGAACTTTGCAATCAATAATATATGGCTCTTCGCTATACTACATGGGAAAAACTACGTTTGAGAGGCATAATAGAGCGATTTGACATGGAGCCTCTGCGGGCATGAGTACTCGCGAAAGCCGCGAAGGGTAAGGAATTCGCGTTGCTAACCAGCTTATCATGCCCGCCTCTCCATATAAAATCGCTGTCTATTTACCCCACCCAGAGTAGCGAGGAAGCTAATATATTGAGTTAAGCACTCGTTTTCTAAATAAACTCTGTGGAATGTGTCGACAATGAAAAGAAGTAGAATCCCGGCATAAAATCCGAGGAGCCAAAAAAGACTCTTAACGGTGCCCTGTAAATACCCCCCCAACATAAAAAAAGCGCGACCCTTGATGGCCGCGCCCTTTATTTACCCTGCTTAGTCTCTAGTAATAATAACCGCCCAATCTTCCGTATCCCAATTGACTTCGGCACCGAAGGTTTCAGCGATAAAGCGAAGAGGGACGTAAGTCGTGTCTCCTTGCAGCGTGGCTACCCCTTCCATCTCCACGGGAACGCCGTCTACGGTAGCGGTGCTGCTTTCAATGGTCATCACAATCGTTTTGCCGGTCCAGATGTCGACAACGGTCACCTGCCGCTTCTCGTTATCCCACGTTACATCGGCATCAAGCTCTTCGGTTACAAAACGTACCGGAGCCATAGCTTTCTCCGTCACGGGATCGATATACGGAAGCTCATACAATTCGCCGTCTACTTCTTCCCAGATCGGCAAGTAAATATATTTGCTTTTCAGCCCCAAATCATCCACCATAAGCTTGTAAAGCGCAGAATTGGCGTCGAGGTTCTTCAGGAACTTACCCATAGTCACGCTCTCGACATTCAAACCATCCTGAGTGTTAATAATATCCGCTTTTACCGCATGGTTAATATTCCACATCTCGGACGTCGATTTGATTTTGATCGTATTCAAATCGTCATTCGACGGCTCCGGATTGTTCAGGACAAGCTCCATATCCATTTTGCGAATTTGAGAAGAGCTGTCCACATACATATCTACTTTCATGTAGTTGTTCTCGTTTAAGAACTCGTCAGCCTCTCCGGAATTTTTCATCGCCTCAATTTCTAGAGACAGCTCCGTCAATCCTTCTTTTGCCGCATTGTAGATTTCATCCACGGTAGCGGGACTAACATCGACACCATTGTCCAGACCCTCAATCTCCCCTTGCAATTCTTTCTGAACCGGATCGATTACGAGAGTAAAGATTTGTTGGATGACTTCCTTCAAGGCCTGATCGTTAGCGTTGATGTTATCAATGAAAGCTTTAAGCAGATCCAGAACTTCGCTTCCCTTGATTTCCACCTGAACCTTGGTCAGATTCGTAAAGATGCCGTCAATCTGCTCGCTGGTGTTGGAAACTTTAATATTGTCCGGATTCGGCAAATTATTGATAATGAAAGGACCTACTGCCTTCAATAGCTGCTCTTGATTATTCTCCAGCGTTTCGGACAGCCCCGCCCAGTTGATGGTCATCATCATCGGGTCTATCGAAGTATAGTCATCCAGCTTAAGATAAACCGGCTTGGCGGCTCCTTCAAATTGAACGGCTATCTCTTCTTTCGTCATGGATACGGAGAAAGGAAATTTTCCTTTACCGGTCACTAATGCCGCGTCCATAGACAGGGTGTTCCGGTCCTGCATTTTAATATTGTTCATTTCCAGCTGAAGATTGTTCAGGAAGGACAGATCTTCTCCGTCAGCCGCCCAGTCAAAATCGGATCCTCCGATCAATTCTATCGAGAAATTGGAAGTTCCTTCGTAGGAGGCAACCTCCAGGTTGTTCTGCAGCGCTTTATTCAAATCTACGCCGCCAATGGATTGACAGCCTGTCAGCACCAGCATCATCAGGCCGACGAAAGCACTCATCCATGTTATGTACCTCTTCTTCAAACCTATCCTCTCCCTCTTAGTCGATATAAATGAAGACTATTAGCTCGGTGAAAATCCCCCTCCCGGTGGACTGGATAATAGAACACTCTGCTAATCCAGCAGCGATTCTATCAAACAGGCCGCTCCTTGGCGCAGAACCGGATTCAGTCAACGACAGCAGCTCTGCCTAGAATAAAGGACCTATTGCCATCCCAAACCGGAGTCTCCATGGATTTCCACCTTACATAATAATCATATCATGCTAATTACTACGTTTAAAGAATAATTAAGATTCAGATTGGGGAAAATAAATATCCCCATAAATTGACATGGCCATACAGCCTTTGAAGAGGCGTGTGGTTGACCAGCGTCATGCGACGCCAATTACCGCACGCTGGGAGTCGCGCGCAATGCGGAAACAATTTCCCGTTCGTACTTTGCGGAACCCCCCGCGGAATTTAAAAAGCCTGCAATTCTGCATCATTTTGGCCGGGGTGCTCCGTATCCGCGGCAAAGCCTGAACAAATACATCTTTTTTCTCGTTCGACGGGAGCTCGGGGGATTTGATACAAAAATTACTGCATTTTCGCAGGCTTTTCTCCATGATTGAGTTGAATCGATCAAAATTGCTGCATTTTCGCAGGAATTTGTACCCGCATTTGTGTTCACTTTGTGGCCGGTTTGTGTTCGCCGGTAGAGTGGAGAGGTACTAAATTTAGAGGATTTCTGTTCACAATAATTTCAAATAAATGGAACATACTATAAAAAAAGCACCTAACGGAGCCTCTTCGAAGACGAATAACCCGGTTTTAAAGGTAGCTTTTTATGCCAGTTGGAAAGTTATTCCATTTTAACGCTTTAATGAACTTAAACTTTCTAATGTGGTAAAAAACTATCATTCTCATTAAGGGGCAATGAAATGGCGGCGGAATCGAAAGGGGCGAATAAGGGAGACAGCATGTGGGCTAAAGGACTTCTGCTCGGTAAAGGAATAGCTCGCTTGATCGCGGATTCGGTCAACCGGCTGTGGCATGCTTCCGTCCGGTCCGGTGAAGCGGAAATCCCCCTGAACCTCTCTCCGGAGAGGAAACGGCAGCTAGTCTCCCGCCTGGAGGAACAGCTGAGGAAGCCCCCTGCCCATCATTCAAATAAGGCATTAAGCAGCCGGGAAAAGGAGCTGGTTCGCGAGTTACAAGAGCATACCGCCCTCCTTAACCGGAATAACCTCACGCGCACTGCCGCTTATCTTGAGTTTTACGGCAAGCACCCGGATATTCATTGGGCGCTGCTAGCTCATATGGTTTCCCGCAATGGCGGGTGGAACATGACCGATTTACGCGGGGAACTGCTTCCCCGTCTGCTGGATGAGGGGGAAATTGAATCCGTCTTCGACATGCTCGAAACGGCTAACGCCCTCATTTTTCAGGATGCCTTTCCTCAATTGCTTCTTTACGAACGCAGCCGCACATGGAACCGCCCCCTCTTTCATCTGCTGCCCTGGCTCCACGTTTCCCGCTTCATGCAGCCGATGTGGGAGCTGTTCTGGGATGAAGGCAGCTCGGCTCTGATCACGATTGCTCTAATCATCAATGAGCAGAACTATATTCAAGCCAGGGTTGCCGAGCATCCCCGCTTTCAAGACCATGCGCTGCATTCGCTCATGCGCCTGACCCAGGCCGCCACGCAGACCAACCAGATCATCTTCCCTTGCAAATCCGCTCCGGCGGAGTCTTCGGCAGTTGGCCGGGCAGCGGGAAGCAAGGCTACCGCGTCCGCGGGGCGGCCGGCAGCCGCTTATCCGGGCGCCGAAGCCGCTCCCTCCCCATCGCAAGCTGCCGATGCGATGGGCATGCCGATCCGTGCGGGGAATCCGGGGAAGCCTTGGCCGCTGTACGGCCGCGTTCTGGAGAACTTCCCCGATCTGGACGAACGGATCGAAATCGGCAAGCAGCTGTACGCGCTGCTGTTCGGCCTGCCGTCTGCCCGCGACGGCTTCCACCGCTTCGCCCGGGAAGTGCCGCACAGCGGCTCCCGGGCCGATTATTGGCCGCATCTGTTCCAGGATGCGGCCACGCAAACAGCCTTTCCATCATCATATACGGAAAGGCTGAACGGCTGCGCGCTGCGCGAAGGCGCAAGCCGGCTGTGCAGCCCCCGGCTGCCTGCGGCGTGGCCGGATCGGCCGCTGGCGGCCCCGGAGCGGTACGACTGGTTCCGCGACCTGTCGCCGGTCGCTCACCTGTCGGCCGCCAGAGCCGGGGCCCCGGCCGAGCTGACGCGCCTGCACTGCGCGGGGCTGCGCAAGCTGGAGCTCGCGATCCTCGCGCGCGAGCTCATCGATTGATGGCCGCAGAGAACTTGCGGACCAGCTTCTGCACTGGCCCCGGCAGGTTGGCCAGGTCGTTCTTCGTCACGATGCGGAAGGTGAACAGCAGCAGCGGATAGAGCGCGATGACCACCAGGCACGTGACGGCCGCATTCAGGAAGTAGTCGAGCTTGGCCGGGAACCAGGTGACGTAACGGTACATTAACCGCTCGACCCCGGCGCCCGCGGCGATGATGATGGCGGATGCGGCAATCAGCCGAATCCAGCGCGGAAGCCCCAGGATTACGAACGGAACCTTGCCCTTCAGCGTCCGGAAATTCAGCAGCATCATCACGATGAAGCAAAGCGCTGTTGACAGCACGACTCCGTTGATGCCCAGCCATGGGGCAAATACGAAGCTGCCCCCCAGCTTGACGGCCAGGCCGATGAGGACATGGAGAATCAGCGGCCGCATGGCGCCGATGCCCATCAGAATGGCTCCCGATGTCTGCATCATAATTTGGAACAATGCGGTAGCCGTCAGCAGCGCAATGATCAGCGTTCCGTTCTCATCCGGAAACAGCGTGCCGTTAATCGGCCTCGCAGCGACAGCAATAGCGAGCACGACCGGCAGACCGGTCAGCACCGAAATTTGCATCGCTTTGGCGGCTTGCTGCCGGACCTGAGGTAAATCATTGCGGGCATAGGCTGCCGATACGATAGGGACGATCGACTGGCTGAGCGCGACTGCCAGAATGATCGGAATCCCGGCCAGAGACTGCGCCCTCCCCGTCAAGACACCGAGCTCAATCTTGGCCTGCTCGGCGCCGATCAAATTCTGCAGCAGCGGAATGACCGTCGAGGTATCGATAAAATACACCAAGGGTACCGCCATCGAAAACAGCACAATAGGCACCGACAGCCGAAAAATCTGCCCGTAAATCGTGCGATAAGGAAGCGGCTTTTGCCGGAAGGAAGCATTCCTCCTTATTCCTTGAGACGCATCCTTCTCCCTGAGCAGTTTATAGAACAGAAGCAGGACGAGGAATGCCCCGACACTGCCCATCACTCCTCCGAAGGAAGCCCCGGCTACCGCCCAATCATGCCCCCAGCCGATAGCCAGAAGCAAATAGGCAAGTCCGACCGCCGTAATCAGCCTCAGAATCTGCTCTATGACCTGGGACAGTCCGTTCGGCATCATCCTCTGCCTTCCCTGGAAATAACCGCGCATCATTGCGATAAGCGGGAAGAGCAGCAAAGCGGGAGCCAGCGCCCTTATAGCCAGCGCGGCGGACGGGTCCCCTGACATTTGGGCATAGGAAGGGGCGATCAGAATCAGCAGAACGGTCATGATCAGACCGGCCACTACGGCAAACTGTACCGAGGCGCGAAAAATCCGGTCGGCTTCGGCATGCCGCCCAAGCTCCGTCCGCTCTGATACCATTTTGCTTAGGGCGCTAGGAATGCCTGCCGTAGCTATCGTTAGAAGCGGAGTATAAATATTGAACGCGATCGAGAACGTAGCCATCCCTTGGTCGCCTATCAAGTAAACGAGAGGAACCCTTTGGACCACGCCGAGCACACGCGCAACCAGAGCGGCGACAGCAAGGATGAGGGTTCCTTTAACTAATGAATCCTTGGACACTTGCAACCCTTCCCCCAATTAAGGTTTAGACGATTAGCCAGATGATGAAGAGGAAGATCATCAGCAGCTGAAGCAGAACTTTAGCGACCACGCTTGAGAAAAATCCGACGACAGAGCCGATTCCGGCTTTCCCCGCCTGCTTCCAGTCCGCCCCGGCAATCAATTCCCCGATGAAGGCTCCCACGAACGGACCGAGAATCAGCCCGGCGAACGGGATGACAAACGGACCGATCATAATCCCGATAGTGCTGCCAATGACCGAAGCCTTTGTCCCCCCGAATTTTTTGACCCCGAGGGCACTGATCATATAATCAGCCACCAGAATGGCCACCACAATCGCGGTCTGTATAGCCCAGAACCAGAAGCCGAAAGGCTCGAAGCTGAAAAACCAGCCATAGACAAAGAACGCAGCATATACCGCCAGCACGCCAGGAAGCACGGGAATTACCGTACCGAGCATGCCGACTACAAACAATGCGATTATCAGTATCCAGCCCACTATAGCCATGGCTATTCCCCTTACCTTTACTTAGGATTTTGAGGCTTAATCCTTGAACTTCAACTTTTCTCCGGATCCGGGCTTCCGCTTCGTTCCTTAAAGTCGCCGAATTTCTTAAAGCCCGAATATGTACTTCTGAATCGCCTTGGCGACCCCATCCTCTTCGTTCGAAGCGGTAACCGCATCCGCCTCTCTTTTCAGTTCCTCCTGGGCGTTCTCCATCGCGATTCCGAGACCGACCTGACGGATCATCTCCAGATCGTTAAGACTGTCCCCCATCGCAATCACTTCCTCCATCTTCACTCCCAGCAGGCCGCATACCTCTCTGATTCCACTTGCTTTGCTGATGCCGCGGGGATTCAGCTCCAGATTCGAAACATGAGAGTTGGTTATTTCCAAATTGCCCCATTCCTCTAATTTGCTGCGAATCTCGGCCAGCTTAACATGATCCTCGGTAAACAATCCGAACTTGAGCCACTGCTCCGACTCCAAATCCGAAGTCCATTTATCTTTATTATATAAGCCCCCCACTGTATAACCCCAATACCATACATCATATTCCAAGGCCATTTGGTGAAGCTGTTGAACCCAGCTAGTTTGGAGCGGAGTCCTGCTCAGAAGCTCCTGCGGAGACTTCCAGACTTCTCCGCCGTTGACGGCAACCATCGGGGAAGTCAATCCTAAATCCTCAACATAAGGGGAAATATTCTGAACCCCTCTCCCTGTAGAAAACATCACCGTAACCCCGGCTTCGATCGCTTGGTTAACCCATTTGCGGTTTTCCTCGGAAATCGTCTTCTCCTCTGTCAGGAATGTACCATCCATATCCAACGCAATCAGTTTGTACGCAGCCATCTCTCTCCTCCGACACGTTTAATATTTTATGAATTAGCCGCAGCATAGGAAGTGCCCGGCTTCTCCAGCATATAGGAAGCATGCCACAATGCAAATACATAGATCACCCAAAGTCTCCGGGCATAGTCCCCTTCTCCTTTGCGGTGCTTCAGCGCCATTTGCTCTACAGTCGTCAGATTGACCAAATCCCCTATTCCGCTGGCCTTCACTTGCTCCAGCACCATTTCACCCCGACTGCCCTTGAGCCACTCCCTCATCGGCACCGGAAAGCCCAGCTTCGGCCGGTTGAGGATGAAGTCCGGGATAATTCCTTCCATCGCTTTGCGGAAAATATATTTCGTGGTTCCCTGCCCCAGACGATAATCGACCGGAATTTTGCGCGTCAGCTCGAACAGCTCCTTGTCCAGGAACGGAACGCGCAGCTCCAGGGAATGGGCCATGGTCATCTTATCCGCCTTCATAAGAATATCGCCCGGCAGCCACAGGTTCATATCGATATACTGCATCCGGGTTACCGGGTCCAGGTGACGGGTCTTGCTGTAGAACTCAGCCGCTATTTGCACGGGCTTCTTGTAGTTATCCAGCAGGGAGCCGCTGGCGCGGACAATTTCCGCCTTCATGTCCTCGGTGAATATTTTCGCATTTCCCAGGAAGCGTTCTTCGAGAGGAGTCGTTCCCCTCAGCAAGTAGTTCCTTCCGGGCATCCCCGCAGGCAGCTTGTCTACAAGCTGATGAAGCAGCCTCTTAAGGGGCAAGGGCAGCCAGGAGATCGGACGCAAAGACAACGGCTCCCGGTAAATGCGGTAGCCTCCGAACAGCTCGTCCGCTCCTTCGCCGGACAATACGACCGTTACATGTTCCCTTGCGAGCTGCGCCACATGATAGAGGGCGATCGCGGATGGGTCGGCTACCGGTTCATCCTGATGCCAAATCGCTTTCGGAACCGATTCGAAGAAATCCTTCTCCGATATCAACTTGGAATAATGCTCGGTCCCCAGCGCTTCCGCTGTCTCCCGGGCAATGGTCGTCTCATTGTTGGCCCCTTCGAAACCGACCGAGAAGGTCCTTATCGGCTCGATGCTCCGCATGTGAGCGGCAATGGCTGTGGAATCAATCCCGCTGGACAGGAAACAGCCTCTCTCCACATCGCTCTGCATATGATGAACGACCGAATCCTTCAATCGTTCGCGGATCTCCTCGACGTAATCATCGAACGGCCTTGACACCGGCTCGAACATCGGATCCCAGTAACGGCTCAGCTTAATGGTTCCGTCCGGCCGCACCGTAATCGTATGACCCGGGGGCAGCTTGCGGATGCCCTGGAACATCGTCATCGGCTCGGGGACATATTGGAACGTCAAGTAATTCAGGAAAGCCTCGGTCTCCACGGAACGGCGCGTTCCGTCGGCCGCGAGAATGCTTTTGATTTCCGAGGCGAACAGAAATTGATTCGGCCCGCAGGAATAATAGAAAGGCTTGATGCCGAAATGATCGCGCGCCCCGAACAGCTGTCTCTTCTTGCGGTCCCAGATGACAAAACCGAACATCCCGCGCAGCATCTTGACGCATTCCGGGCCATACTCCTCATACAGATGAACGATGACCTCGGTGTCACTCTGTGTCCGGAACTGGTGTCCCTTGCTCTGAAGCTGCTGACGAAGCGCTTTATAGTTATATATCTCTCCGTTAAAGACGATCCAGACCGATTCGTCCTCGTTAGTCAGAGGCTGATGGCCTTCCTGCAAATCAATAATCGACAGTCTGCGAAAGCCTAACCCTATTCCCGGATCCGTCCAGAATCCCGAGTCGTCCGGTCCCCGGTGAACGATTACATCGGTCATTCTGCGCAGCAATTGTTCTGACGGTACTTCTTCTGTAAAATACATCGCTCCTGCTATTCCGCACATGTGGTACACTCTCCAAACTTATATGGCTGTTTAAGTAATTAATAGCTCCATTTCAGCATCAATGCCCCAAGATGCGCCCGCATCTTAAGGCAATTGAAGATCAGATACCGATGACTTAGTATACCATACCTTAACGCCTTGCGGAAACGAACGGCCAAAAAGTTCAGACACCTCCTGCATCTAAACGCGGCTCCCGGTGCTGCATGGTGCTGCATGGTGCTGCATGGCGCTGCATGGCGCTGCATGTCGGCAGCCGACCACATGCGTCGCGGTCTGCGATGCTTAAGTAATACGGTATGGTTCTCCCCTAGAGGACGCCGACAATTACGGAACCTGCCTTTACGCGGCGCGTAAATCTGCTTCCGGTCAGCTTATTTATACAGGGTTAAGGCTGCAACCGCTGCTCCCGCCCCTCCTAACCACATAGCACCCGCTGCGGTCAGGACCAAATAAACCATGCTTATGATCAAGCGCTGCAAGGAAGAATTAAGTCTTCTTCCGCTCATTGATCCTCTCCTCCTGTCTTCCATTAGTCATAAAAACATATTGCAAGCTGCGGAGCTTGAAATGCGGGGCCTTCCGGCATATTGCAGGCCGCATGAATGCCTTGAACGATCCGATTCTGATCCGGCATCTCTCACAGCCACTATTTAGGCGATTCACAAAACATTTTACCTAGGGCAACATTTAATATAAAAAAGCAGCGGCCTTTCTTTACCCTATGCGTCCCGCCTGCAAAAGGTGCAAGGTGAGGGCACAGGGCAGAAAGCCCGCCTCTAAAGGATTCTACTCTATAACGGCCGGTCCCTTCGGAATACCGTCCAGGCCGATGTATTGATCGTATGCATCGAAAATTTTTCTGGCGATCGGCGCTGCCCCGTAAGCCCCGAATCCTCCCTCGGGAACGACCACCGCAACGGCCAGCTTCGGTTTGTCGGCGGGAGCATAGCCGATAAATACCGCATTATCCACATGCTTTCGGGCAATTTCCCACTCCGACGTACCGGTTTTGCGGACGTAGGTGTAAGGAACTCCGTCGAACCCGTCCACCTTACTGGTCATCCCTTCCTTGATCACCTTCCAGTATTCATCGGGGAAGCTTACTTCGTTAAGCAGCTCGGGCTCCACCTTCTCCACGAGTTCGAAGTCATAGGTCGTAATCCGGTCCACGAAGAGAGGCTTGTACCGCTTTCCTTTGTTGGCCAGCATCATCGTATACTGCGCAAGCTGAAGCGTCGTATAGCGGGCTTCCTGTCCGAAAGAGGCATTGATTAGCGGAAATTGCGCCTGCAGTTTCTTGGCGGTTTCGTAATAATAGTAATCTCCCTCGATTTCACCGGGCAGGCCGCTTCCGGTAGATACCCCGAGCCCGAATTGCGTCATATAGGAGTGCCAGACGTCCAGAGGATCTTTAACTTTGGTATATAACTGGTTCCCTACTCTTTCGGCCACGAATGTATTGGAGGAGACTTGCAGAGCCCGTGCGGGAGAAATCGGACCGTAGGCCCGGTAATCCGAATTTCGGACTTTGGCGTTGTTATTTTTACCGTAAGTGAAGATTCCCCGGTCATTATACCTTTCGTTGGGTGTAATCAATTTCTCGTTCAGGCCGACCAGCACGGTTAGCGGTTTAAGCACCGATCCTGGAGGAACTAGCGATGACGCAAATTTTCCTACCTGATCGTCCGGAACATCCGCGTACCGTTCTCGTATCGTCCCGTTTGTATACCGGTTCTGGATAGCGTTCCAGGCCTCCGTTGAAATCCCCCCGGTCCATACATTCGGATCATAATCAGGCATACTCGCCATGGCCACTACCTTGCCCGAGTCAACCTCTATGGCAACGGCATATCCGGCCTTCGCATTGCGGCCCTTGGCATAAGTTGCATTCGGGGGATGCTTCTGTAGAAGCTCCAAATGGTCCGTGATCGCCTGCTGGGTTGCCAGCTGCACCTCATTATGAATCGTCAGGAACAGGTTGTTTCCCTTGACCGGAGGTGTAATTTCCACATGTCCGACAATTTGCTCCCGGCTGTTCACAGGATAGGTGCGCACCCCGTTCTGGCCCCGCAGCACGTCCTGATACATCAATTCCAACCCGTCGAAACCGACATATTCATCCTTCAAATAGTCGCTGTTCTCCTCTTTGTACCGGTCCAACGATTTCGACTTCTGATTTATCGCCGTAGAATAAGGCCGCAAGTATCCGACCAACTGCACGGCAATTTGCCTCGGGTCGTATACACGGGTGCTTTCCTCCTCGACCTCAAGCCCCTTCAATTCGTCGCGATGTTCCGAAATATAAGCAATCTCATCCCGGGTCAGTCCGGATTTAATCCGCCTCGGCCAGTAGGTATAGGCGGGGTCCTTTGACTTCTCGCCGTTGATGTCGAAGCCGACATCCATCCTCTCGATGATTTCCTCCGCGGTCATCGGTTCGACGGACGGATCGCCGAAGCGGACGAAAATTTCCTCCAGCTTTTTGGCCAGCTCAATTTTTTCCTCTTTGGTCTGACCGGGCTCAATCCGGTAAGATACCGATTGTGTCGACGTTGTCGAAGCGATCGGCGATTCCTCCCGATCATATATATTTCCACGAATCGGTGAAATCGAAATATTACGGCTCAAATTTCTCTTTTCCCATGCTGTCAGCTCTTCCCCTTGAACAAACTGAAGAATGGCCAGCCGAACAATAAGGATAGAGAACAACAGAAAAATACAGAAAAAGAACACATTAATACGGATCGAAAACCCTATTCGCTTCTTAATCTCCCTTTTTTGTGTCTCTTCCACTTCCGGAGTAATATCCATACTTGCCCATCCTTCCTAAAAAGTGTGGTGATTGAATGAACATTTTGCGCCCAGTTTGGATTTCCCATACGGTTAACGTCCCGGTCCGCCGCTTGAACAGTCTTCCCGCCATTTCCGTTCCAAACTTTCCGCATGCTCCTCTGTCTCACCAGACTTCCTAAACCGATCCTCACCAGTTATGCTTTTCCTACCAGTTTAACATATTTGACGGCACAAAAAGAAGCCTTGACCCGTGTTCAGCCAATAACCCTTCCCCCCATCCCCCAAGCTATAATCTTCTCCTGGATCCGCCGGCTTGTTTTCACCATCAGATGGTGCGGCCAAGCGGCCTGCATGGGCGTCTAACTGTATTTCATGCAGGTAAATTGATGCAAATGGCGCAGAGTGACTAAACTAGATGGAAAAACTACAGTTAGAATGGAGGTTTTTTGCTGAAATCGCCTTTTTTGCACAAACTAGCTGCAGTTTTTCCACTTAGTTACCGACTTTCGCTCCAGAGGGGCAAACTAGATGGAGTTTTTCCAGTTAGACGTGCCATTCCGTTTGCTCGGCACCAGCAGAAAATGAAAATAGACGGATTTTCAAGGTAGTTACCAACTTTCGCTCCAGAGGAGCAAACTAGGTGGAGTTTTTCCAGTTAGACGCGCCATTCCGTTTGCTCTGTATGAAATTTCGTACAAATTAGTTGTGCATATGGCCCGAAGGATTAACGATACCGGTCGGAAGATCAGGTTAATCCGCGACGAAAAGCTCGCAGTTTTTTTGTTTTTTACAGCAACATTTGCTATTATTCGACGTAAGTATTAATAGGTTGCTAGTTTTTCTTCACCAAGAATAATATGGCTCTTCGCTATACTACATGGGAAAAACTACGTTTGAGAGGCATAATAGAGCGATTTGACATGGAGCCTCTGCGGGCATGAGTACTCGCGAAAGCCGCGAAGGGTAAGGAATTCGCGTTGCTAACCAGCTTATCATGCCCGCCTCTCCATATAAAATCGCTGTCTATTTACCCCACCCAGAGTAGCGAGGAAGCAATAATATTTACACAGAAAGGATTTCTATTACATCATGAAAGATTTATCGTATGTTCCTGCCGATTCCTCTGTCGCAACGAGCACCTCTGTCCCGGCTAACAAGGAAGCCAGAAAACCGCTGCGCAAATGGCTGGTTTGGTCCGCTCCCATACTTGTGTGGGCGCTGCTGTTAGTGGGCAGTTTTTTCTTGGCCAAGCATTACATAAACGGGCTGCAGCAGCAAATGATTCAGATTCAGACCAGTGCCGAAGACTTGAACCGTACAGTTACGGAGCTACATACCCAGTTAGGTGAACATAAGGAAAGCCTGGCCCAGCTCCAGAGCCAGTTTGATCATGTGCAGAGCGATCTGGAGGCGGTGAAGGAAGAGCTTTCGCTCGCCGGCAGCACGTTAACTTCCTCCGATCAGACGAGACAAGCTCTCAATGAACGGATCAGCGACTTAAGCAAGGAGCTGGAAAATCTGCGAAGCTCCATTACTAAGCTGGAGGAAGCTGCCCGTGCGTACTAGAATTCATGTGGCGCTGGGGTTGTTTGTGTCTATGCTGGCGGCCTTCTTTTTCGCTTTTTTGTTCTCTAATCCGCTGCATGATCAAACTATGCACGCAGCCCAAGCGCTGGAACCTACCAAGCAGACACTGGGGAGTATGCTGCATGATATGACGGCCATTGAGCAGAGTTACGAGGCTATGGGGGCAACAGCTTCACAAGCGGCGGGTCACTTAAGCGAGAGCCGCCAAGCGCTTGCCGAGCTGATTGAATCCGTATCAACCCAAACCGCAATCGATGAAGCACAGAGGCAGGCTGTAGACCAATTGGTGGCCACCAGCCAGCAGCACGCGAAGGAAACGGAAGATACCTTGGATCAGATCCTGACCAATATGCTTGGCGAACCGATCGGACAATCCTTCGGCGAAAGATCGACGGTCAAAGTTTTCTCGTTGAAGGAAGCCGGATATAGAGGGTATATGGCCAAGGTCAAGCTGCATGATCCGAGCGCGGTCAAGCTGGTGCTGTCCAATAACAAGGTCGGGGACAAAGGCGAGACTACCAGTCAGGCCGGTCGTCGAACAGGTGCCGTATTGGCCATTAACGGCGGCGGCTTCGCCAGAGAGAACGGGCTGCTCTATCCGATTGGCATTACGGTGGTAGACGGTGAGATCAAAACATTTTACCGCACCGACCTGAGCTTTATCGGGTTTGATAATAACGGAAAGCTCGTAGGCGGTGAAATTACGACCGAAGAACAGATTAAGAAATTGAACGTGATGCAGGGAGCAACATTCGTTCCTTCCCTGTTGAAGGACGGGGAGAAGCTGACGATACCCAGCGCCTGGAGGAACAAAAAAGAGCCGCGCACCCTGATCGGACATTTTTCTAACGGCGACCTGCTTTTCATCGTAATTGACGGAAGGCAAAAGGGCTACAGCGAAGGGGTAACGTTGGAAGAAGCACAGGACAAGCTGCTTGAGTTCAAGGTCCGCGATGCCTATACGCTGGATGGAGGCGGCTCCAGCGCGTTTTACTACAACGGCAAGCTGCTCAACAGCCCTTCCGACGGACGGGAAAGACGGCTTCCTACCAATTTCGTCGTGCTGCCTTAACGGGTATGCCGTGTTGCGCTATCCCCAAGCTCCCGATTCTTCATGTAAAGGTGGATGACCGGAACATTATGCTTCCGGCTCCACCTTTTCTTCTTCGCAAGCATCTTCTCCAAACAGGATGCTTAAGCATCCTTCACGTGGGTTTCGTAGAAATTCGGCGGATTGAACCAATTGCCGCCGCTCGATACCCAGGTTGCGTCCAACGGCACCCATTCCCCCTTCTCGGACAGAAACACTTCGTTCCAGGCATGCGGCCCATAGCTGCCCCGGCCGTCGTAGCCGAGACCGGTGACCACCTTGACCTCCAATCCGACAGAACGGCCCATAACCGCATACAATCTGGAGTAATCGATACAGACTCCCTGTCTGCTGGCGAACGTATCCTCCGGTGTCTGCTCCTTCCATATCCGCTCTTCTTCGTAAAGTCTGACTTTCTCATGATCATAGCTTACGCGAGTGCCTACCCACTCGTATAAGGCCCGGGCTTTTTCCTCATCCGTATCGGCGCCGGCCGTCACTTCTTTCGCAGCCGCCAGCACATCGTCGGGAACATTGGCGTCCAGCACCTCATATTTCCGCTGCAGAATGCCGTTTAACTCCGCTTCCACCGCTCTCGTGAACACCGGCAGCTGCTCCTCCAGAAACCCTCCTGCCACCGGTTGGATGACTTCCTTCGCGCCTTTCTGATAGATTCCCGACCCTTGAATATATTCAGTGAAAGACGAGCGAGGGAACAGCACCGTCACGACAAACAAGACGGCAATAAGCAGAACCGCCCTTCCCGCCCCAGTCAACAAACCGATCGCTCCCCCTGCCAGACTGCTTAACCAGGCAAAGAAGCCCCCCTTCCTGCGGGATGCTGCCGACGGACTGCCCCCATAAAGCTGGTACAGCGCCCATGTCAACAATTGCTTGCAAATCAAATAGACCAGCAGGAAAATAAGCCCCGACCGCATTAACGAAAAATCCCGGATCCCGGTCACCGCCGTATAATAGAGCTGATGAAAGTAACCAAGCTTCTCATTCGGAATAACGATTTGTCTGGCGATCAGCCAATCCCTCACAACCGGCGACAGCCAGTTCATCAGCTTCCAGGCGGCCACGACGCTGGCCAGAGTCATTAACCCCTCCAACAGAAAGAAAGTCAACTGCCGGGCCGAGCCTGCCGCTCCCCTCCTGGCTCCTTGAAGAACAGACAGCGCTATGACGGCTCCAATGAGGACGGATATAAGATT
The DNA here is from genome assembly GCF_042677205.1 of Paenibacillus residui. NCBI lineage: Bacteria > Bacillati > Bacillota > Bacilli > Caryophanales > Paenibacillaceae > Paenibacillus > Paenibacillus residui. The sequence goes on along the minus strand of NZ_JBHTIU010000008.1, from coordinate 170,498 downwards.
GTATGTGGAAATGGTTTCGAAAAAAGAGGTCATCTCGGTCCCCCGTCCATACCTTTATCTCTAGTGGCAGGCGAATGTTCGGAGATCATGCTACTGTGATTTAGCCTGCTCGATGAAACCTTCGATGAGGTCGTTCATCGGGAGGCTGAAGCTTTGGCCGAGGAAGGTAATCTTCGCTTCCTTGGAATTCGGCTTGACATCCACCTGAATATTTTTGGTCGTTACCGTATACGAGCCATCTTCATTGAGCTTATACTTCGCCTCTTTCGCTTCGGAGGCCATAGCCTTCATCGCTTGCTCCTTCACGCTTTCCGTAATCGTGCTGCCGATGGTCCCCGCGAATTCTCCAATCTGATCCTTGTAATTCATTCCGTAATACAATATCGCTGCAATAATCAATAGCACAACAATCCATTTAATCACTGTTTTTACCAATTTAATCACTAAAAATAACACGACAATAGCAATCAGGATAATAAACCAGCGTTCCTGCAGAAATAACATCCACTGCTCCATCTCGGCTCCCCTTTCGTTCTATAGATTATTACAAATCTTCCATCCCTCTGATTATTCCTATCTTACAATATTCGGATGCGGTTATTCATCTCTTTTCTTCCTCAGCTCCTCCAGCTTCTCGCGAATTTCCTGTTCCCTATCGGGTTTGATTCCGGAATAAGTCCGCCGCAATCTCCATAGAGCAATAAGAACGGCTGCCAAAAGCAGGATGATCATCCATCTGTTCATAGAACTCCCCTCCTATTTGGGCATATGTTTGTACCAAGCAGCGTACAAGTAAAGGGAGACCTGCCATTACACAATGATTCAGGGGGTGGCTTTAACATGAAAACGGCCATATGGCTGTATTTATTTATTTTCGTCGCCTTTTTCGATTTGCACGCACAGTATCCGATTTTATCCCCGTTCGCCCTATCGTTGGGCGCGACGCCATCGTTCATCGGCCTGATTCTGGGAGTCTACTCTATTACCCATCTTCCCGGGAACCTGCTGGCCGGGTATGGGGTCGACCGGTACGGCAGCAAAAAATTCCTCGTTGTCAGCCTAATTGCGGCAGGCTTCCTGCTGATCTTCCAGGCGCGTGTAACCGCCCCATGGGAGCTGTTGGTCATCCGCTCCATCAGCGGCTTCGTTCTCGCATTCCTGTCTCCCGCATGCTTGGCCATGCTGGCCAAAATTGCCCGGGATCAAATTCATCAGGGCAAATTAATGTCGGGCAACGGGCTGGTTCATACGTTGGCTTCCGTAGTTTCTCCTGCGGCAGGGGCCGTGCTTGTGGCCAAGTTCGGGTTCACCGCCTCTTTCTCCATACTGGGCTGGGGGTTGGTTGCCACCGGCATATTGGCTATTTTCGGCCTCAAGGAGCCGGGGGTGATCCACGAGAAAGAAGCGGTTGCCGCCGTAGCCAACGTCCGGGCGCAGCCGGAAGCCGAATCCATTCCCTGGTTATTCTTCCTCATCCCGTTAGGCATGTCCTGCGCACAAGGAATTTTATTTTTTGAATTGCCGCTTATGCAGTCTGTCCAGGCTTCCATCCTGACCTCGGGCATCCTGTTTTCACTCGTCAGCCTGGGAGCTCTGCTCACCCTGAGTCTGCTGTTTCTGAACCGGTATTCCGCCTACATCCGAACTTTGTTGGGTTGTCTCGGGCTGGCCATGATTTTCTTCGGCATGTCGGTCAACTGGTCTATTCCCCTTTATGTTTCCTTGTTTCTAATTGGAATGGCTAAAGGGATCATCCTCCCGTCGATCTCCACCCTCCTAGCCAATATTACGAGCAGAAACCGATATGGTCGCGCCTTCTCCCTGTTATCCATCGCGTTCTCGATCGGCGCCTTCCTGGGTCCGATACTTGCCGGGCAGCTCCGGCTGGAGGTGTCTCCCTATTTTATCGCCTTCCTGTCCTTAATGATAGGCATTACCCTATTGCCTCTAGGCCGCATCCGGCCGGCCATCAGCACCTGACAGGCCCCTTGGCGAACAAGCGATCATGCGGTGGCCGGAATAAAGCTTCATATCTCTTCGGGGAAATTCGTAATTCATCGGGCAGGGCCGGCAGCTGTGGTACGTCCGCCCCACTGTCACGACATTCTATTCAAGAGTAAGGCTATGTTTTATCGGAATGAACCCTCCATAATTTTAGCTTCCGCTCCACACAAGAAAAACTTCTGCCGACACTTGAGGCAGAAGCTTTTTTCATTGACGGATACACGGATCTCCGGCTTTATCTAAACTGATAACGGTCTGACATTCCGAAGGAAAGCGTGAGCTCACCGCCATTTTCCACCAAATCCGCCCCCTCCTCTTTAGCACTGCAAATCACATTGTAGATAGAACTGACACCGATGTATCGCTTATACACCTCATCATCAAATTGACCCGTACTGAAGTCCTCGAACAATGCATCATAAATCATATAATAGCTGGCAAGCTGGGTCCGATAAACGCTGAAGGCCTCTTCACCCCTGAACAACAATAGTTCCTCTTTATAGGTGAGCGTATCGAAGGCATGCTCCGCACAAATTTCCGGCAGGAAGGAATACAGCTCCTGCGCCAAGCTGGCATCCTGCAAGCGCTCAACCAGCCGGTCCGGATATTCGTCATACTTCTCCTGCGTATCGCACTCCATGAACATATTAACCGCTGTCCTAGTGGCGGCGGCAATTTGATCGGCCTGGTAGGGATACGGTGAGTATGTCTCCTCGGACTGCAGCAGGAAAATAAACTGCTTTTGCGAAGCAAAGCCTTCTACCTGCCACTTGCCGGCCATTTCTGCCACGATTTGCCCCAATTCGGGGCTTGGAATATTATTAATGCGGCATTCGCCGGTAATGGTATCGCCATTTTTCACGCCATAAATTTTAATATAACAGAGCTTCTGGTTGCCAACGCGTTTCGCAATCCCGTCCTTGAGCGCTTCCCAATAAGGAGTATTGCGCATTTCAGCGGATGATTCGCCCACACCGATGATATCGCTCTTATATACCTTCCAACGATGGGCCGTGTCCCCGTAAGTCGTATGGAGCTCGTCGGGGTTCCTGTCTTTCTCCATGGATGCGATCCCCTGCATTAACGTAAAGGCAAAGCCGCCGATGGCCATGCCGAGAGCATTATGGGCCCCGCTGCCGATGCCAGCGGAGGTTTCATAGATATCGCGATCCCATTTCGGCGAGCTTAAATGAAACTGGAGCATAACGGACTGCTCCGACCATTGGGCTACATGAGGACGGATCGTAAGCTTCCATTCCGGAATATAGATATGATCCCCCTCTAGCACCTCCTCCGCTTCATAAATCCCTCTCATTCCGCGGTGCAGAAGGAAGTGCAAGGGGTCCTCAATTTTCTCGTCTTCCCTATCCAACCAATCTTCTCTACCCTTGCTCATCTTTTGCCGTTTCCTCCTTGGTCCGTGCCGGTTTCTATCCAAGAATACCACAACTATTCTCCGGTAATCACCATGAGCGGAGCTCGTTTTTTCCAAACCATTGTCGTCTGCTGATTTAGGGCGGGATATTTACCTATTTTCCCGCCTTCTGGGTATTTGCACAGCCAAGGGCGCTTTTCCTACATACACTGTATTGTCGATGACCTACCGGTCCTGAAAGGGGTGCATAGCATGAGTGCCGGCTTCTGGACTTCAACAGGCACAATTCTCGTCCTGTTCATCTTGTTAGTGATTGTATCCTGCGCTTTTATATGATGATTATGATTCCTTAATCGCATACTCCTCCCAAATCTCTTTAACCGGCTTGAAGGCTCTATGCTTTCAGGCCTTTTTTCGTTTTCCGGCCCCCTAACAAGGGGTAGCGGATCGGTTCAAACGAAGTCGATCGGAGCGGAATTTCCGTACCGGGGCATCGCGCCATGGCGTGGAGCGGCCCAGCGGACGGCGTTAGCCAGAACTTTTAGTACGTCCGGATGATGGTATGTGGGAACCTCCTGGTGTCCGGGACGGAAATAAAATATTTTGCCTCTGCCTCGCCGATAGGTCACTCCGCTCCGAAATACTTCCCCGCCGGTAAACCAGCTGACGAAAATAAGCTCGTCGGGTATCGGAATGTCGAAGTGTTCCCCGTACATCTCCTCATAACCGATATCTATGTAAGAACCGATGCCTTCGGCAATCGGATGGGAAGGGTCAATGACCCAAATCCGTTCCTTGTCATCCGCTTCCCGCCATTTGATCTGGCAGGTCGTTCCCATAAGCTTGCGAAACGGCTTGGAGTTGAGGGCGGAATGCAGCGCGATAAACCCCATCCCGTCATAAATCCGGGAACAAACCCGCTCCACTACTTCGTCCTGCACCAGATGATTACGGGCATGCGACCACCAGAGCAGCACGTCCGTCTCCTGCAGCACCTCTTCCGTCAGCCCGTGCTCCGGCTCCTCCAATGTTGCCGTACGTATGGAGAAGTCCGGCTCTATCCGCCCGATGCCTTCGGTGATCGCCGCATGAATTCCCTGCGGATAGATTTCCGCGACATTGGCATGCTTCCTCTCATGTACAAACTCATTCCATATCGTCACCCGAATGGTCATGTCGGCCGCCTCCTATTCCCTTCCAAGTACGATGTTCACCGGCCGGTTCTCCCGATGCGACTCGTTCGCGTAATGAACAATGGCCTGCGTCTTCAAATAATCTCTACCGCTCGTTTCAAATTCCGTTCCGTCCCTTAGCCCGCGCAGAAAATCGGCCAGCGCACCGGGGGAATCCACATCGCGGTAATCGTTGATAACCGTTACTTCGCCGTCCCGCACTACCCGGATCTCCTGATTGGCCACAAGCACGGCGCCCTCGCTTCCTTCTATTCGCCAATGACCGCCCCACTCCGTCTCCGGCCCCCTTGCGGAAATAGACCCGGTGAAGGCTGCCATGATCCCGCCGTCCAATTCAAGCTGGGCGTTCATGGCCAGACACTCGCTGTCCGTTCCCCAATGTCCGATCGGATTAAACAGGCGGGCATAAATTTTCCTGCCCTCGCGGCCGCTCAGATAGCGCATAAGATCGAAATGATGAACGGCAATATCATCCAGCAGACTGACGGAATAATTCCGCTGAACATTGTGATATCTGTAAAAGCTGACGTCCATGGTGGAAACGGCGCCGATCACACCCGATTCCAGCACTTGCTTTAATTTGCGCATATAGGCAAACCTTCGGTAATTTTCAGCAATCATGAACGGAATTCGCTCTCTCTCCGACCTGCCCACAATGTCCACCGATTCCGCATAATCGAACGCGATCGGCTTCTCGCATAACACCGGAAGCTTATGGTCGAAAGCTATCGTGTTGATTCGCGTATGAACCTGCGGCGGGGTGACGTTAACGACAAAGTCGGGTTGTTCTTTCCCGATCGCTTCCTCCAGGTCGACGTACAACGGCACACCATCATCGGCCTTGCTCCGGTTATTCGGGTCGGTCTCCACAACCGCCAGCTCCAGTCCTGCCTGGCGGATCCGCTTGTACCACCCGTATCCGGCACTTCCCAGTCCAACCAAAATCGCTTTCAATCTTGTACTCCTCCTCACCATGTCGAATGGCGTTATGGGCCATCCGGTTTCTTTCATTCTATGTATGTAACCGCTTAAATTCCCCGTCGCGTTTCGGATGCTCCTGGCCTTAACCTCTATTCCCACCGGTCGAGTAATTGCCGGCTGACTATAATTTCATTTTGGCAAAACGAACAACGGCAGGAAGCTTCAAGGGCGAAGGTTGATAGTTACAAATAGTATAACAGAGATTGCCCTTCCCGTTTACAAATATTAACTTTCTAATACCGGACAGTCATAAATTCAAACGATTCCGACGAAATATTCATTCCACAGTGCTGTCGGCATTCGCCCAAACTTATTGTGGTAAAATTGATTTAAAGCCGTCTCGAAGGCAAAAACCTTTTTTTAGAAACAGCTTCTTCTTGCCGACAAGAATTTTTCGATACACCGTCTTAACGCTGTAAGGGACTACAAGATTCTTACGCGCAATTATTCTCAATGGCATGAAGTCCAGGAGGTCCAAATGCACATAGCGATTATTGTAGAAGGCAAAAACGACCGCAGCCGTTTAAGGAGATTGCTCGATGAACAAGTCGGGATTTTCTGTTCCTACGGAACCCCGGGAACCGAGTCGCTGGCCCGGCTGAAGAAGAAAATCGGGGCAGTCCCCGTCTACATCTTTACGGACAATGACGCTTCCGGCAAGAAAATTCGGGCTCTGCTGTGCGATGCTTTCCCCGAAGCGGAACAAATCTATACAAGAAGAGGCTATGCCGGGGTAGAAGGCACCCCTGAGGAATATTTGATCCAGCAATTGGAAAAGGCAGGCCTGGAAGAGTATATCATCTACCCTTCTTCGGCACTGCCTTCGATTACGGAATAAATTGCAGCAGATAGATCACAAGCGTAACGGTAAATATACTGAATACGGTCGACGAGAAAACAGCCTGGGAAGCAAACTCCGGCTCGTTATCGAATTCCACCGCAAGCAGCACACTGCTGAGCGACGTCGGGACGGCACAGGAGAGCACGAGGGCCTGCGCCATCATTCCCTTAATCCCCAGCATCCAAACTACCGCGAAGCCGAGAGCCGGAGCGACGAGCAGACGCAGCGTATTGGACAATACCACATCGGAGATCTTCAGCTTCCACTTCATGCTGCCCAATTGAACACCTAAAGTCAGCAGCGCAGTGGCGATAAAGGCGTTGGCGACATAATTCAGCGGCTGATACAGCGAATCCGGAATCGGGATCTCCAGCCCTCTCATCAGAAACCCGAGGGGAATGACATAGATGACCGGAAGGGACAAAATTTTGCGAAGCGTGTCCCTCAAATCACTTTTGTGCACATTTACACTATATATCCCATAAGTATTGGGCAGCAGACTCTGCATCATCATGATAATGATCTGGATGGACAGCGTGAAAGCATCCCCGATAAAAACAAGCTGGTTCAGGGGAATGGCATAGTTCGCGCTGTTGTAGAAAATGACGCTGTTCCTCATGGCGCTTCTCATTTCGTTCTTGTACCGGCGAATTCGCATGACCAGCTCCACCAGCAAAAATAACAAAACAATAAAAATAAAGAAAAAGAGCAGCACCTGAAGCAGGATGGTCAGCGAAATCTCGGATTCATACAGCATTTTAAAAATAACCGCCGGAGAAAACAGGTAAAAATTCAGCTTGGACAGCGTCTTGATATCCAGTTTAAAAATGATTTGCAAAAGAGCGCCGATCCCTATCAGTATGGAAAGCGGAATTATGTTATTAAGAAGAATATAGATAAAATACTCCATGAATCTCTCCGTTCAGCTATTCGTTGCTTAGAGCGATCATGTCATTGGCGATTCGCTCCGGCTTCAGATCATCATCCACCAAATAGAAGTGACGAAGATTGCCTTGTTTATCAATGAGAGCAAAGACGTTTGAATGCATGAAATTGCCGTTTTTATCCTTCTGCACCCCGACTTTATATTGATAGGCCAAATCTTTCATAGCCTCCTCGCTATCCCCGCGCAGGAAGAACCAGGCTTCCGGATCCGGTTCATAATAGCTGGAATATTCCTGCAGCCTCTCCCTTGTATCCCTTTCGGGGTCGAAAGAGATCGAATAGAACGCCGTTTTCGTTCCGAATGCCTTCTTCTTCTGCAGAATTTCCTGTACCTGCGACAGCTTGAACGTCGTCGGAAGACATACGTCCGGACAGAAAGAGAAGAAGAAATAGACAATACGAACCTTGCCGTCCGTTTCGTTCAAGGAGACCTGCCGGCCGTCTATATTTTCAAGAGTAAAGTCCGGAGCCTTCTCATTTAATGTAAATTTGGTAATTTCCGGTTTGTTCAATTGGCTAATAATTGCGCCTACAATTACGGCCAGCAGCACTACTGTTACGAGCTTAAACCAATGCTTCGACAAGAATGCGCCCAAGTTTCTCTCCCCCTATATTTGTCGGGCCATAAAAAAGGAATCCCATGTTAATCATGGGATCTGACCTTACAATGTAACTGTATCGATAACCATAATGATAAAGAGCAAGGTTAGATAATTGATCGAGAAGACGAAAACTTTCTTGGCCCATAACGTTTCGTCCTTGGCTTTAAAACCTTGCATGCACATAAATACCCATATCAAGCCAAGCACCGCCGAGGCAATGAAATAAATGACTCCGACACTGTTCGTGAAATAAAGCAGCATCGATGTCGGAACGAGCGGAACCACATATCTCATTATGCTAAGCTTCGTCTGGTAAGTCCCTTTCACCGCGGGCAGCATCTGGTATCCGGCTTCACGGTAGTCCTCCACCCGGCGGATTCCCAGCGCCCAGAAGTGAGGCGGCTGCCAGAAGAACAGGATCCCGAACAGAATAAGCGCGGTCATATCCAGCGTTTGGGCAACGGCTACATAACCGATAACCGGCGGTACGGCTCCGAATAACGCCCCGACCGTTGTATTCCATACGGATGTCCGTTTCAGCCAGGCGGTATAGACCCACACATAGCCGAACAATCCGAACAATCCCAGCAGTGCGGCTAACGGATTAACGAGGAGCCCCAGCACACATAGTCCGGCAATGCCTAGAATAATCCCGTAAACCAAAACAGTCGATGGTTTCAGTACCCCCGAAGGCAGCGCTCTCTTCTTGGTCCGGGCCATCTTGATATCCAGGTCACGGTCCAAATAGTTGTTCAGCACGCATCCCGATGCCATCGTCAGAATAGTTCCCAGGATTACGAAAATCATCAAAGCCCATTGGACATTGCCATGGGAAGCTACCCAGAACCCTCCGAAGGTCGTGATCGTATTGGAAAACAATATTCCGGGTTTCGTAATATCTAAGAAGTCCTTCCACGTTGCGGACCGGACTACTGGTTTATTGGTATCTTCCGTCGATTCTACCGTATTCGTATAACTTACCGGATTATCCACAGCAGCGTCTACCCCTCCTACTTTTCAGCATCATTTCTAATAATAGCAATGTAACGTTCTAATTACAACGAATGAAACTCACATTTCAAAATATTGTCGTAAACTGATTTTTATCGGACGACTCACCAATTCGCCCATTCCTCTATAGACTGTAATTGAAAAGGCTCCTGCCCAACAGGCGGCCATTTGACATCCCGAATGGAAGGAAGTGAATCGTTGTGCCCGTCGTGCAATCTACTATCCAGCATACCAGGCTGTTGGCCCGGCTGATGAGAGCCGAAGCGGAAGGCGAGGGAGAGCTCGGCATGCTCATGGTAGGAAATGTCGGCGTTAACCGGGTATTGGCCAACTGCCTGGACTTCAGAAATATCCGCAACCTCGAAGAAATGGTCTTCCAAAGACCCGGAGGCTTCGAGGCGACGCTCAAAGGATATTTTTATCAGGCGGCCCGCTCACAAGATGTCCGGCTTGCAGAGAGAGTGATCAAAGGTGAGCGGTTCCATCCCGCATCCAATGCTTTATGGTTCTTCCGTCCGACGGGCGATTGTCCAGGGAGCTGGTACAATCAAGTCAACTCGGGGCGCTTTAAAAGCCACTGTTTCTTTATCCCGAGCGCACAGGATTGTCCGCAAGTGTATTAGGAAAGCCCTGCGGACGTTATCCAGTTCATTCACGCTTTAGGCGGGCTTCCCGTATAACGGATTGGCAAGCCAAGATCAAAGCGATATTAAGGAGGAGAGAATCCGAATGACCTGTAATTCATTCCGCAACATGCAGCCCTACGCATATCCGACCGCAGGTCCCAAAACGACTGCGGCCCCCGGCTATCCGGCGGGAGCCGTAACTTCCCCGAGCTATCCGCCGGGATCCGCTGCGGCTTCGCAAGGCATTCCGCCGTCCATGCCGTCCGGGATGGCCATCACACCGACCGGGGGTCCGGCTCCGTCGCTTCAGGAGCAATCTTACATCGAGAACATATTGAGATTGAATCTGGGCAAGATAGCGACCGTATACATGACCTTCGAAGGAAGCAATGAATGGAACTCTAAAGTATTCCGCGGCAGGCTGGAAGCCGCCGGACGGGATCATATTATTATCAGTGATCCGCAGACGGGACGGCGTTATATTCTGCTGATGATTTTCTTGAATTATATAACGTTCGACGAGCCGCTGAACTATGCCTACCCCTATACCCAGTTTCCCGTATCCCGTTAGAGCGAAATCCGGATGTCCCTGTCGGCAGAACGTTCCTAATGGAGCCTGAATTTTAGGTCCGGCTGCCTCACCTGGCGGGCCGGACCTTATGCTGCTCCTTGTACTGCAGCTCAAACAGGCGGTAGTAGTAGCCTTTCTGCGCCAGGAGCTGATAATGATTGCCGATTTCCCTTACTTTGCCCTTATGCATGACGATAATCTGATCGGCATGCTGAATGGTGGACAAACGGTGGGCTACAATGACCGTTGTCCTGCCTTTCGAAATGGTATGCAGCGCATTCTGTACCACCAGCTCCGTCTCCGTATCGATATTGGAAGTGGCTTCGTCCAATATAAGAATCTGGGGCCGGAAGGCTATGGCTCTGGCGAAGGATAACAATTGCCTCTGTCCGAGCGACAGGGTAATCCCTCTCTCCCCGAGCAGAGTGGAATATCCTTCGGGCAAGCCCGAGATGAAGGAGTCGAGATGGACCATGCGCGCAGCCTCGCGTACCTGTTCATCCGTCAATTGAGTGTTATTCAGGCGGATATTGGAGGCTATGTCTCCCGTAAACAGGAAGACGTCCTGCTGAACCACGCTGATTCTGCGGCGCAGATCGTCCAGCGGAATCTCCCGGATGTCCACTCCGTCCAGCTTGATGGACCCTTTCTGTATATCATAGAACCGATTGATCAACTGGATGATGGAGCTCTTGCCAGCCCCTGTCGCCCCGACGAACGCAACGCTCTGCCCGGCTTCGATCTTGAAGCTGACATCCTTGAGCACCCACTCGCCTTCATTATAAGCAAACCAAACATGATCAAACTCGATTTCACCCCTGATCTGCCTAGGCAGCGGCTTCGCCTGAGGAGAATCGACGATGCCGGGCTTTTCGTCCAGCATTTCGAAGATCCGCTCGGCCCCGACCATTGCTGTCTGTATCTGGTTGTATTTCTCCGCCAGGCTCATCAGCGGCTGGAAAAATTGACGGATGTAGTGCGTAAAGGCATACACGACCCCAAACGTTATGCTGCCGTCAATGACATGAATTCCCCCATACCAAACCAGAAGCGCGATTGCGAAATTTCCGAGGAAGCCGATCGCCGGCTGGAAGATCGAATTGACCGTCGAGTTGAACATTCCTGCCCGGTAGTAGTCCCGGTTGTGCCGGTCAAATTGTTCCCACTGCCGTTTCTCGCGAATAAACAATTGAGTGATCCGCATTCCCGACAAATTTTCGGCAAGGAAGGAATTCAGCCGGGATAGAATCAACCTCGCCTTGCGCTGCCCTTTGCGGATAACCGACCGGTACCAGAATGTCAGGACGGCCAGAACCGGCAGCACGGCGAAAGCCAGCAAAGAAAGCTTGACGCTCATTTGCAGCATGATAACGATAATTCCGAGAACGACGATAACGTCCTTGACCAGATTGACGACCACCTGGGAATATAGCTGGTTCAACGCCTCCGTATCCTGCGTGACTCGGACGACAATCCTCCCGGACGGGTTGCGGTCGAAGAAAGACATCGACATGCGGCTCAAGTGCTTGAACAGCTGCTGCCGGATATTAAAAATAATCGACTGCCCCGTATATTGCAGCAAATTTCCTTGAATATACGTCAATATGGATCCCAGAGCCACCGTTCCCAGAAACAGAAGCCCTATCATTAGAAAGCCCTGATAATCATTCTGCCGGAACGCCTTCAGTTCTTCCTTGTCCAGACGCTCGGCGGAATAAGTGCCCTCCGAAGTGACTACATAGAAAGCCCCGTCCTGCTCGAGCCATTCCGCTTTGCTGCCTTGATCCCCCAACCAGCCGTCCACCAGCACGTCCTGTCCGCGGACCGTCATGATCTGCTTCTTGACAGCCCCATCGGGAATCTCTTCCGTTACCTGCTCCGGGGACAGTCGGACATAGACACGGCCGTCCCGCTCGATCGGCTTCCCGTAGCCCTGCAAATCGCCGGAACGCTCGGAGGATACGCTCAGCATCGGCTGATTAATGCCGTTGATGTGATCGTCAATCGTTATTTTTAATAAATACGGCCGGGCCAAATCGGCGACAACGATCAGAAAGGCCAGTACAATGCCGAGCAAAATCATTTTCCAATAGGGCCAAGCGTATGACAACAGGCGGCGAAGCATCTGGGAATCCTTGACCCTGACAATTTCCTTCTCTTGATGAATGTTCATAACTGGGCGGTCCCTCCCCTCTTGCCGCTTGGACGCAGTACCGGCTGGCGAACGGGGAAGAAATCCTGGGCCGCTTCCGCTTCTTCGTCGAGCAATTGTTTATGGTACATATCCGCATAAATACCGTTGAGACGGACTAATTGATCGTGAGTCCCCTGCTCTGCGATCCTCCCCTGATCCAATACGATGATCTGATCTGCGGCCTGCACAGAGGAAATCCGATGCCCGATAATGATCGTAGTCCGGTTGTTCATGACCGAATTCAGCCCCTCGAGGATGAGGTCCTCCGTTATCGTATCTACCGCAGACAAGCTGTCGTCGAAGATGAGGATGGAAGGCTTCTTGATAATCGCCCGCGCAATGCTGACGCGCTGCCTTTGTCCGCCGGACAACGAAATGCCCCGCTCCCCGAGCGAAGTGTCGAACCGGTTGGGAAATTCGTTAATATTATCATAGACCTGGGCAATCTTGGCCGCTTCCTCCACTTCATCATCGGAATACGGATGGGGGTCGAAGCTGATGTTGTCACGGATCGTGGAGGAGAACAGAAACTGATCCTGCGGCACGATTCCGATCTGTCCCCTTAACGTTTGGAGCGGAATTTCGTGAATTTCATGCCCATCTATAAAAATGGTTCCCTTGGGCGGATTAAACAGCCGGACAAGCAGATGAACCAATGTGCTCTTCCCGCTGCCGACCCGCCCTACAATAGCCAGACTGCTGCCCCGGGGAACCTTCAGGCTGATGTTGCGCAGGGACGGCTCTTTGGAGCCCGGATAACGGAAGCTCAGATTGCGGATTTCAATATCGCCGTTCAGATGTTTAATCTCTTCCTTCGCCATCGCATCGTCCGCTACATCCGGCTTCGTATTTAAGATCGCCAAAAGCCGTTCTTCCGATGCTCTTCCTCTCTGCAGCTGATTGAACACCCGGCCCAGGTTTTCGATCGGTCCCATCAGCAGGGACAAGTAGCTGTTGAAGGCTACGAATTCACCCAGCGATATAGCCCCTCTCATCACAAGCATTCCCCCGAATACGACGGAAATCAGGAAGCTCACTCCGACGATGGCTGCGCTCAGCGAGTTGAACAAGGAATTCGAACGGACGAACCTGCGGTTCATCTTGACCGCATGCTCGTTATCCTTGGTGAACAGCTCCTGCTCCGCTTTCTCCTGTACGAACGCTTTCACAATGCGAATGCCGGACGTGAATTCCTGGACACGGCTTGTCAGCGACCCTACCGCCTGCTGAACATCGGCGGATTGCTTCTGAATTCTTTTGTTGAAGCGATACGCAAGAAAGCTTAACAGAGGCAAGGGCAGCATGGTCAACAGGGTTAACCACACGTTAACCGTCGACATCATCGCTATCGTCGTAATCGTTATCAGAACGAGCGCTTCCATTGTATTAAAGACGCCCATCATCGTGACTTCGCGGATGACATTCACATCATTGATCGCATGAGACATCAGGTCGCCGACCCTCTGATTATTGAAGTATTGTGCGGAGAGCTTTCCCCAGTGGGAAAACAAATCGTTGCGCACCTTCATCTCCAGCGTCCGGCCCATGCGGAATAAATATATCCGGCCTACAGAGCGAAAAAAAGCGACCCCGAGCCCCGTCAAGGTCAAACCAACGGCAAAATAAATAATGTCATCACGCAGGAGCAGGTTTTGTTCCAAACGGTCCGTAAACTGCCCCAGCAATCTGGGAATAAACAATTGGATAAAGCTGGATGCGGCAACAAGTATAAAACCTAGAACATAATACCATCGGTTTTCAACAATATAAGCCCGGAATATTGATTTTCTCTCCATGGATTCCCCCCGCTCTGATTCTCTACTGTCTAGTAAGATTACACCTTAACAGAGGAAGAAACCATGGATTTATATGCTCGAAAATATGGATTATTTAATCATCCTAAAGAGCGGTCACACTTTCACGAACCGCCAAATATGGATTCGTCCGGCACCGCCCTGAACATAATTCGCGACAGGATACCACCGGCGGAAGAACGGCCCGTTGGCCCCTTCCCGGTCGACCTCATCTTCTTGGGAATCCGAAGCCTCATCAGCCGCTTCGCCGGTTCTCGCTTCCTTCATGCAGAGGTAATCTTCCTCGCTCAGCCCCCTCCAGATTTCCACAAACAAACCCGGCTGGTCGGACCCTTCGTATAACTCCATCGGCGCTCCTTCCGCCAAGCTATGAATGAAAGGAAGGAAGTCCTCTCTTTTCTGTTCATCAATGCGATATTCGACAAAAATTATACCCATTTGTCCTCAGTCCTTCGATTTATTTTTCTTCCGAAAGTGATACAATAAGAATAAACTGACTTAAGTATATCAGGAAATGCAAATTTAACCTTAGATTCAGGAGGGATTCCTTTTTGGATACTGGCACGCATCTTGTCATCGGCTTAGGATTGGCTGGTTTGGCTCATTTGGATCCCGTTGTGGCTTCGGACTCGACCGTCGCTACGGCAGTTTTGATCGGTACGGTCTTAGGTTCTCAGGCCCCTGATTTTGACGGCCTGCTGCGAATGAAAGGCAATGCTGTGTATATTAAAAACCATCGCGGACTGTCCCATTCCCTGCCTGCGCTGATCCTATGGACGATTTTAATTACGGGCGGCCTGGCTCTCGCGTTTAAAGGTTTGCCTCTACTTCATGTAGGCCTATGGGTGCTGGGAGCGGTTTGTTTCCATGTCTTCACCGATCTGTTCAATACGTATGGAACCCAAGCCTTTCGGCCCTTTACGGAAAAATGGATTTCATGGAACATTATCCATATCTTCGACCCGTTTATTTTTATTTCCCATTTGATCGCTATTTTCCTGTGGGTCATCCGGGCGGCGGAGCCCCAATGGATCTTTCCGGTGCTGTATACCATCATGGCGGGATATTATATTTGGAGAACCGTCACCCATTATCGCTTGGAAAAAAGCCTACCACGCCGCGACCCCGATAGTGAAGAGAGAGATCAATACTATCTTATCCCGACGGTAAATCTATCGATTTGGAACGTTGTCAAGAGGAAAAGCGACGGCTCGTATCTCTTGGGTGAATTAAGAAACGATGAATTCCGCTGGCTGGACCAGGTCGCCCCGGATGACCATCCTGCTGTGGAAGCCTCCAAATCCCATCCAAGCATTGCAGCTTTCCTGTACTTCTCCTCCTTCGCCATTGCCGAGGTCAGGCCGTACGAATGGGGATACGAGGTCCGCTGGGCGGATGTAAGGTACCGCCATCGCAAGCAGTATCCTTTCGTCGCCGTACTGCGCATGAATCTCAAATATGAGCCGATTGATTCTTACGTCGGCTGGGTCAGCGAATCCCGCTTGGAGAAAAAGCTGCGGATGGACCCGTCTTGATATAAAAACAGCCCGCAAGCCTAATTGGTTTGCGGGCTGTTTTTATGGACATAATGAAGCGAAGTTCTCCAATTCTTCACTCGATCTATTAAACCGGCATGAGCGAGCCTGCGGTGAGAGGGGAACCATCCCCTTATCTGCCTGCCGGATTTTCCTTCAGATAACCAATAGTGCTTTTCCGGGGTTCGAGCATCAGATTTTGCGTCGCATTCAGAATAAATATCGACAGCATTCCGATATGAAGCAGGAAGAAGCCGACAATGGAAAGACTCAACAGAACGGTCACCGAAACCATTTGGACAAACAAGCCGATCGTATACCAGGGATGTGCCAGGAAATGCTTGATGGACCGGTTCATCGCCTGAAAACATTTCAAGTCCTCCATCACAAGCAGCGGGATGGTATAAACCTGCGAAGCCAGGAAAGTGGCGCATAAATAAGTCTGAAAAACACTGAACAGAAAAATGCCGTAACTGTTGTTTACATTTAAATAGTACCACCATTCCGAGACAGGGATAAGAACGGCCAGAACGAGAATGATCCCGATCAGGAAAGCTCTGCGGAAATATTTAATAAAGAAGCGGAAGAAATCGGCTATTCCTCCTTTGCCCCCGTTAATTACTTGATTCATGACCGCATAGACTGCCGCAGTGGCGGGTACCAGAGTCAGAGCCAGGAACGCAACGGCCCACGGAAGCGGAAGGAGAAATACCGCCGGAAAGACGAACAAAGACCAGCCGATGCTGACACCAAGAACGGTAAAGATGTTCTGGAAGATTTGGTGCCCGGTCTTAATAATCAGTTTGCTGATCGACAGCATGATGCACTCCACCTCTCGTCGTTTGAAATAATGCTAATTAATTCGCTCCTGGGTTTCCGGATCGAATAGCTGCATTTTGTCCAGATTAAAGTACAGCTTGACCGGAGTAAGTCCTTTCACCTTGGCATCCGCGCTGACCCGGCTGGTCACCTGCTCGTCGCCGATATTAAAATAGAGCAGCAGCTCCGCGCCAAGATGCTCCACAACCTTCAAGGTCGGGCTGATGACATTCCTCTCCGGCTCGGAATTCAACAAGTGGACCGTAACAATATCTTCGGGCCGGATTCCAAAGACAACTTCCTTGCCATCATATCTGGAATATTTGGGCAGCAAATGTCCGGGTACGGTGAAGGTATAACCGGCTGTATACAACTGATTTCCATCCAGGCGGGCTTTCACGAAGTTCATCGGAGGAGACCCGATGAATCCCGCCACGAACATGTTATTGGGCTGCTCGTACAATTCCTCGGGAACGGCGATCTGCTGAATCTCCCCTTCATTCATCACTACAATCCGTTCGCCCAGCGTCATGGCCTCCACCTGATCATGCGTGACGTAGATGACCGTGGCGCCCAGCCTTTTGTGCAGCTCGGACAGCTCCACGCGCATCTGGACTCTCAATTTGGCATCCAGATTGCTGAGCGGCTCGTCGAACAGAAACACGCTCGGATTGCGAACGATCGCCCGTCCTACGGCTATTCTCTGCTTCTGCCCTCCGCTCAGCTCGCGCGGCTTGCGGTCCAGCAAGTTTTCGATGCTCAATATGGCGGCCGCTTCCTTAATTTTTTCCTCAATGACCTTCTTGGGCGTCTTTAAATTTCTCAGCCCGAAGCCCAGATTTTCCCGAATGGTCATATGCGGATACAATGCGTAGTCCTGGAACACCATGGCGATGTCCCGGTCTTTCGGATGGACCTTGTTCACCAGCCGATTGCCGATATAGATATCCCCGGACGTTTGTCTCTCCAATCCGGCAACCATCCGCAAGGAAGTCGTCTTCCCGCATCCGGAGGGGCCGACAAATACGAGAAATTCCCGATCACGAATGGTGAAATTGGCGTTGTTGACGGCTACAACCTTCCCCTTCTTCTCATCTTCAAATTCCTTGACTACGTTTACAAATTTGACTTCCGCCATCTGTCTCTCCCCCTATCCTTTGATCGCTCCGATAGTAATTCCGCGCAAGAAATATTTCTGCAGCGCAAGGAACACGATGATCATGGGCAGAGCGCTGAACACCGCCCCGGCCATCATGGCTCCATAATCCTGCAGATGCTCGAATCTGAAGCTGGTCAGGCCGACCTGCAGAGTCCGCATGCTGTTCGTGTTGGTAATGAGAAAGGGCCAGAAGAAGTTGTTCCAATGGCCAACGAAGGTGAAGATCCCGAGCACCGCCAAGCCGGGCTTGGAAATCGGCAGAATGATCTTCCAGAAGATGCCGAATTCGCTGCAGGCATCGATTCGCCCCGCATCGATCAGCGAGCCCGGAAGAGAGCTCATGAACTGTTTCATCAGAAAGATGCTGCCGACGCTGACCATCCCCGGCACAATCAGCCCGACGTAGGTGTTGGCCAGCTCGAACGTGTTGACAACAAGAATATATAAAGGAATTAGCGTTACTTGACCGGGAATCATCATGGTGGACAAGAGGATCCAGAAAGCCCCGTTTCTGCCCGGAAAGCGCAGCTTGGCGAATGCATAGCCGGCCAGAGAAGCGAAGAATACGTTAATAATTGTGCTCAAGCCCGCCACGATAATGCTGTTGACAAACCAACGTCCTAATCCGCCGACTTCAATAATTCGTTTGTATGCGTCCAAGGTCGGTTTCTTCGGAATAAGCTGGGGCGGGACAGCCGTTATGGCCGTGGTGTCCTTGAAGGAGGAGCTCAGCATCCACAGCAAAGGAACGAAAGTAAATACCGCCCACAAAGCCAGCAGCACGTAGATGACGGACAGAACGGCCAGCCGGACAAGCTTTCTTCTCTGATCTTTCCTCTCATCAAGCAGCAGTTGGTTTGGCGAATGTGTCGCCGGTTTGATCTCCATATCCGCCCCTCCTAATACTCAACGTCACTGGACATATATTTAAATTGCAGAACCGAGATCACTATGATCACTATGCCCAGGATGAAAGCTTCCGCCGCCGCCAAGCCGAACTGATAATACTCGAAAGCATGCTGATAGATTAAATAAGCGATCGTCGTTGTGGCGAAGTTAGGCCCCCCCTGTGTCATCACGTAGGTTGCTTCGAACACCTGGAAGGAACCGATCACGCCGGTAATCAGCATATAGAGAGTAGTCGGCTTCAGCAGCGGCCAGGTAATGTTTTTCATTTTGGACCACCAGCCGGCCGCGTCAATCTCCGCCGCTTCGTACAGCGATCTCGGGATTCCCCCCATTGCCGCCAGATAGAGAATGACTCCGCCCCCATGACCGCCTATATAAGTCATCAGCATGAGGGAAAACAAGGCCGAATCGGAGCTGGCCAGCCACATTTGCTGTCCGATTCCGAACCAGCTCAATATGATGTTCATAAGTCCAGACCGGGTGGGATCGAACATCCACAGCCAAATTAACGACATCGTGATCCCCGAGGTAACTGCCGGTAAATAAAACGATGCCTTGAAAAAAGTCTGTGAGCGTTTGTTAAGCGGAAAGATCATCAAGGAAAGGAAAAAGGAAATCAATATATTGACGGGCACCGTGCCCAGCGTATAGATCGTTGTGTTGCCCATCGCCTTCCAGAAGATATCGTTATTCAGCAAATATTTATAATTATCCAGACCTATGAAGGTCGATTGCATGACTCCATATTCCTGAAAGCTCATGACAAAAGCCGTAATCAGAGGATAAACCGTAAACACCAGGAACAACAGGAACGGAAGGGCTATGAAAATATAGCACCAACCGTAATCTTTAATAAATTGTTTAATGTTATCCCATCTGTCATTCGTCGTTTGCGCTGCAACGGTCATAGGTTCAACTCCTTTGGTCTGATCCGTCTGCCCATTCTTCTCCCGCCCAATCGGGTGATGCGAAAAGCTTCTAATTTGGTAAGAAAAGCTGCCATTGAAACGCTTTCGGAGATGTCATCGGGTCCTTTCTTATCATTTAGCTTTTCATGGGGTTAAAAAGGGAAGCCTTCCCGTCGCAGGGCGGGAAGAACTTCATTCGAAATTACTTCAATATGCCTTCCGCAACCTTGGTCCACTGCTGAACGGTCTCTTCCGCCGTCAATTCTCCGGCCAGGAAGCCCTGGAACTTCGGACGAATGCCGTCGTTCAGAATTTGCGATTGTTTCTGCGCCAGATCAGGCTCCAGCTTGGCCCCGGGCACGACATACCCGAGGGTGCGCTGAATAAATTTGCCGTTGTCTGTATTTAGCTGCAGCAAATCCGCAAACATCTCCTGTCCGGATTTGCGGGCCGGCGGGATGAACAGGGTGGCGGCCGTAACGCTCGATTTCGTTCCTGTAATATGCTTCAACACCTTGGCAGCGTTCTCCGTATGCTTGTCCCCTTTATAATTTTTTTGCTTGAACAGCCACATTCCGCCCCCGCCCCCGGTGGCGACCTCCTTCTCACCTTCATTGTGAGGGAAGGGCAGCAGGACAAAGTCGATTTTCTCCCCCTCGATCTTTCCGGCCTCGATCTCTTTATTCCGGTTGTCGTTGAAGCGGACTTGATAGGGACCCGTTCTGCCATAAATTCCGACTTCCCCGGCATTGAACATATCGCCTACCTTCTGAGCATCGATTCCGGCCGTTTCCTTGGGCATGACGCCTTCGTCCATCATTTTCTTCAGGAAATTCAGAGTCTCAACCGCCTTATCGCCGTTCCACATAAACTTTCCGTCCTCTGTGACCGATTTGATGACCCCGTTATTCCGCATTAAATGGGTGAGCGTTTCTTCATTTTTGCCCTGGGTGGCAAATCCGTATATTTTTTTGCCGTTCTCCTCTTTGGAGATCTTCTTGGCAATATCGTAAAATTCTTGCCAGGTCCACCCCTCCTTTTGAATTTTGGCGATATCCGCGCCTGCTTCCTCCATCATTTTCCGGTTGCCGCCCCAAGTATGGATCGAAATCCATTGCGAGATGGCCCACAGCTTGCCGTCGATGCTGAAGTTGTCAATCGCGAACTGCTCCAGATCGGCAAAATCGGCATCGTCCAAGTAATCATCCAGCGGAACGGCCAATCCCGTCTTGATAAATTTAGGCTGCATAACCGAGAAGAAGATGTCGGGAGGATTTCCGGAGTTCAGGGCAATATCGAATTTCTTGTCCCCCTCCTCCCACGAAAGGATTTCATACTTCACCTTAATATCCGGATTCTCGGCTTCGACCTCCGCGATCAATTCCTGCAGATGCTGCTCGTAGCTTTTTTGCCCGGTCTCCGCATTTTCCCGATAGTGAGGGAAAGTCCATACGGTAATTACATCCTTGCCGGATTCGGAGCCTCCGGCTCCTTTGCCGCTGCATCCCGCAGCCGTGGCTGCCAAACAGAAGATGATCGCTAACAGAATCCATTTTCTCATCTTTATTACCCCTCTCCAGATTAATTTGATTCCTTCCGCAGCTTGTCCATTACGCTTGATTTCCTGGATATATTTCGTTCTTAAATTTTAATTTAATTGTAAGAACAGCAAATATAAGGAAGTATATGAGACCAAAAACTCCCCGTTGATTCAAGAGGTTAAAAATAACCATATACAGGTTGTATCCGGTTGCGGTCCCTCCTTCGATTGCTTAATCTTGAAATTATGCTGGTTTGTTTTTATGCCGAGAACGTTTGAAGTGTTGGTAAAACTTTAAGGAGTATAGCGAAGAGATTATGTGCTAAATCTGGGGTGGAGTAAAACTAAAGCGGTTTCAAAAATTATCCATGGATATATTATACATAAACAAAACAAAATTACAAACGATTTTTCTTAATCTTGAAACTTTATTACTATATTTTTATATTAAGCTTTATTATTTTTGGAAAATATCCTACGGGCAGGTTTTGCGGAAGCATCAACAAGGGTCTTTTGAAAAAAACGAACTTGTATTATGATGTAGAAGGGATTTTCATGAGGAGGAATGTTCGCAATGCAACGGCTGCCCGCCTTTATTTTCGCATTAATCAGCGTTATGCTGCTGGTCGGCATCAGCATCTCCATCAGCCTGCACCGGCCATGGCTTGTCCTGCTGCTGTCCATCGCATCCATTTCGTTCATCGGACTCGGCTTCGTTCTCAAAGCAAAAGCCCGCAAACGCGGGCAAGGGAACAGATAATTTTATAAAAGTTTTCTAGGGTAACAAGAAGCCCATCTTCCGTTTAGCTTCCTGCACTGTGGAATTGGCCACTTCCACCGCTTCCCGGGCACCCTTCCGCAAGATGTCATGAATGGCTCCGGAGCTGCGGATTTCTTGATATTTGTGCTGAAGCGGCTCCAGGGTGGCTACAACCTGCTCGGCCAAATCTTTCTTGAAGCTGCCATAGCCCTGACCTTCGTATTTCTCCTCAATTTGCTCAAGCGTCATGTCGGAGCAATGGGAATAAATCGTCATAAGATTGCTGACCTCCGGCTTGTTCACCGGATCAAATTTCACTTCCCTCCCGGAATCCGTGACCGCCCGGCTTATCTTTTTGCGAATGACATCCGGAGGATCCAGCAGAGCAATATAGCTTCCCGGGTTAGGATTGCTCTTGCTCATTTTCTTGGAAGCATCGTCCAGTGACATAATTCTGGCTCCCACCTTAGGCATATACGGCTCAGGAATAAGGAAAGTTTCCCCATACCGCTGGTTGAACCGCTGGGCCAGATCGCGGGTCAGCTCCAGATGCTGCTTCTGATCGTCTCCGACCGGAACCAAATCGGCATTGTACAGCAAAATATCCGCGGCCATCAATGCGGGATATACAAACAGTCCGGCACCGACTGATTCCTTGCCTTCGGACTTGTCTTTAAACTGGGTCATTCGCTCCAATTCCCCCATGTACGACAGGGTCGTCATCATCCAGCCCAGCTCGGCATGGGCCGAAACATGGGATTGAAGGAATACGCTCGCCTTATCCGGATCAATCCCCGCCGCTATGAACAAGGCTGCTACCGATTCCGTCTGTTCCTTTAAAGCTTCCGGTGCTTGCGGCACCGTAATGGCGTGTAAATCAACCACCATGAAATAGCATTGATGGCTGTGTTGAAGCTCGACAAAATTTTTCATCGCCCCGATATAATTTCCGAGAGTGAGCTGTCCGCTCGGCTGAATACCCGATAGTACTTTCTTCATTATCATTTCCTCCCTTGCATTCTGTGAATCGTGTTATCAAACGGTGACGTATGATCTCCGATACGTATAGCCCCGGAAAATAAAAAAGCCTTTCGCCCGCAAGGGACGAAAGACCGTGGTACCACCCTAATTCGCTCAGCGGCTGCTGCCGGCTAAGCCTTGGACTCCTGTAACGTGGAGCTTACGTTCCGCCTACTGCAGATGGTCAGCCCGACGTTGGCCATCCGGTTCGGCTTCATGCTCAAGGACCCATTCAATCGGCAAGCCCCGCCGGTTCGCACCCTCCACCGGCTCTCTTGAGAGACCTGTCCGTCTACTCTTTCCTGTCATAGCATCGTTATGAAACTTTCACAGCAAATTAGAATTTATGGTTATTTATTATACATGGAGATCGGGTTTTGTCAAACGGCCCGTCCATTTTCCCAGATTGGCAGTCCCTATATCCTCTGCTACAATGGAATTAATTACTTACTACAAGCCGTATGACAGCGATTTTAATAACAAAGGAGCCCGATGACTAAATGATCAAGCAGGAACAATGGCATGGAACCGATCTGTATATTCTTGAGAATGAGGAGCTGTCTCTTTCCCTCTGTCCCTCCGTCGGCAACAATGTGATCCGGATATATGATAAAGCAGCCTCCCGCGGAGTGCTGCGGGCACCGGACAGCCTGGATACCCTTCTGGGAAGACCGGTTCATTACGGAACACCGGTGCTTATTCCTCCCAACCGGATTCGCGGAGGTTATTTCAAGGTAGGCGATCAAGAATATCAACTAGATAAAAATGAGAAGAACAATACCGGAAATCACATTCACGGCTTTGCGGTCGGACGGCCTTGGCAAGTAACCGGTTATGAGGAAAACGGAGATACGATCTCGATTACATCGGTCTTCTCGACGTCCGACTTCCCAGAATTGATGAAGCAATATCCGCACGAGCTCACTATTGAAATGACATATGAGCTGAAAGGCTCCTCCCTGCTGCAGAAAGTCAAGGTCCATAACGGCAGCCGCAAGCCGGCACCATTCGGTTACGGACTGCATACCTGGTTCATGCTTGATAACGAACCCCAGAAATGGAAGCTTCGTCTGCCGGTAACCGGAGCCTGGGAGCTTGGCCCGGATACGATGCCAACAGGAAGAATTCTTCCTTTGAACGAAATGGAGGGTCTGCCCGACGGCATCACTCTCGAAGGGGTCGATCTCGATAATGTTTTCCAGATCGGCCATCACCAGCCCTTGGCCGTTCTCTCCCGGGATGGCTATGAAATTCGCTATGTCCCTTCCGAAGAGTTCAAACAATGGGTAATCTATACGATGGGAACGGCCCGGAATTATATCTGTCTAGAACCTTATACTTGGGTGACTAATGCTCCCAACCTCGATATGGACCCCGGGGTGACCGGATTCCGTACCATCGCACCGGGAGATAGCTTCACATTCAATGTCCTGCTGGAAATTAATCGCCAATAGCTGCAGCATAACCGGCCTTGTCGAAGGGCCGGTTTTTGCATGTTTCTCGAACATATCCGCTTCATATCTTCTGGTGCAAATTCCCAGTTTATGTTCTGAGTAGAATTTGATATTTCGTTTATACTACCTATTACTGGAGGTGATACACATGGCACAAGGACAAAGTCGTTCCAGCAACCAACTAGTTGTACCTCAAGCAAACGCGGCTCTTGACCAACTTAAATACGAAGTGGCTCAAGAACTGGGTATCCAAATTCCTCAAGACGGCTACATGGGTTATATGGCTACTCGTGACACAGGTGCAATCGGGGGTCATATTACTCGCCGCCTGGTTCAAATCGCTGAGCAGCAACTGGCTGGACAATTCAGCAGATAAGAATCAGATTGAATCATTTCGCAAATTACAAAAAGGTGACTGTGCAAACAGTCACCTTTTCCAATTCTAATATATTTCTTTAATATTTCTTGAATCCCTTTTCATAACCAAATTCGCCATATTATAATTGGATTCGAACTGTACACTGGCATGCAGAGTTCCCTTTATAAGTGCAAATTCAAATAAAATTTCTCCATGAGTCCAATGCTTCTTATGACGCAAAGATTCAACTGCCATATCTTTAAACATCTTCAAGTGGGATTCGGACAATCCTCTCCCTACCGGTTGGAGCATACCGGATTTACTCTCTATCGGAAAGTGCTTGATTCCAAACTTGCCAATCGTGTTATTTCTAATTTGGACGAAGACGATTCCTGAAGACAAGGATAGAATTTCTTCCCGAATTTCCCGAAATACAAGCTCTATCTGCTTGCTTAATGGCATGTAGTTAAAATTCAATGAAACTCCTCCTTTCGCAAATTATGGGTGAACTGGTTAATAAATGGGTCTTACGACTCATTATACTGCGACTTTTTACTTAATTCAACAAAACTTTCTATTTTATTACAAAAATTGTATACTATATACAAATTTTTGTAGACTTTCGGCAGGTTGTGCAAAGTGAATCCGTTTGCTTATAACGGCCTGCACGGCATATAATGATTAGCAATACAGAAAAAAGGACAGAGGCAGGCGAAAATATGAAACCATTACAAATATCGGCCGAAACAGCCCAGAAGCTGGCTGCCAAGCTAAATGTTCCCCTGGAGCATCTGATGCATATGCCTCAACACATTCTGATGCAGAAGCTCGCGGAATTAGCTCGCCAGGAAGCCCGGTCTGAAACTAGCCCCGATCCAGACAACGGAGCCGGGAAGGGGTCGGAAGAATGATTCCCTTCGAGAATACTTGGCCGTATGAGACTATTAATAAAGACACTTATGTAAATGAATGCCCGTTTTGCGATGCACGGAATGTACTTATTCCGTTGACGGCCAAGGATTTTCAATCCATTCGTTCCGGCGCCAAGAAGCTTCTGGTGTTTCCATGCTGCTACAACAAAATTACCCTCATCGATGCAGATTCCGACTATTTGCTGGCTGACCGGCCGCTGCGCAAACGCCACTAATCAAAAATAGGACCTTTTTACTATGAAATGGCAGGATTTTTCCATTATGAGTAGAACATATACTCCTTAGGTTCTGTTTTTCCATCCGATAGGATGAATATTTTAGTAAACGAGTGGTTTCCTTGAGTGGCTTTCTCTTCCTACTGACCAATGCATGCACTTTGTTAACCCTATGCTATGCTGCAATTAAATTGCAGAACAAGCTTGGGGCATTTGAGCGAATTGCCGCTCCTCTGATGGCTGGAACGGCTTCCATTCTTCTTATTCTCCAGCCGCTCCCCTTCGGGGAAATCGATTTTGATCTGCGGGCGCTGCCTCTCATCTTGACGGGTCTTCGTTACGGATATCCGATCTCGATGTTGTCCGCCATTCCCCCCCTAACCTACTCCTACTTGATGGTGGGGGGATCATACGAGGCTATCGCCACGCTGCGGGATATTATTATCCCGTGTGTTGTCAGTTCCTTTATGTACAGTTCAGAACAAAGCGGGCATTCTATTATTTCCCTGCACCGCAGCTGGCAAATGTCCGCTATCCTATTTGCGGCCCATTGGATGACCGGATGGTACTTCAGTCATTCGCTGACCCTTTCCCTCCATTCGGCTATCTCGGTGGCGGCTATCTCCGGTTTATTTCTGGCTGTCCTTATCATGATGAGTAATGAAGAGAACAGGACGTGGTTAATGCAAAGATCCCTTCAGTTGAAGGCTAACCAGGATAATCTTACCGGCCTGCCTAATCTGCGAAGCTTCATGGAAATCGCCGAAAAAACCATTCAGAAGCATCCTGTTGCCATACTGATGGTTGACATCGATAACTTCAAGGAGTTTAACGACCGATGGGGACATCCGGAGGGGGACCGACTTCTTCGCGAGGTAGGACAAAGACTCATGCAGCAGATTGGTGACCGAGATTATATCGCCCGTTATGGGGGAGAAGAATTTATTATATTGTCCCCCACCAACGACCTTGCTTATTTATCGGGGTTATCCCGTAAATTATGCGACGAAATCTCCCGCCTGTCCTTGGACTATCCGATCACCGCTGAAGAAATTACGATTTCCGTCGGATTGTCCACAACGACGGATAAGAATGAAGGCTTGACCCAGTTGATCATCGAAGCGGACGAAGCTTTGTATGAATCCAAGCATTCCGGGAAAAACCGGTTTACATTACACCGCAAATTATCATCCTGGTCACTTGATTAGATAAGAAGGTTAATTAACAAGGATAAACGGCTATCGCCGTCCTTAGGACAGGCGCGTTTACCGATGAAATATAAGAACAGGTATAAGGTGAAAACTTATACTTTCTTATATTTGGACAAAAGAAGGGCCTGCATCGAGGCCCTTCTTTCTGCTGCACATGAACCGGACAAGCCAAAAATCCGCTGGGGATTTAAGCTCATAAGGCTTAAGGCTGATTGACAAAATGATACGCCGGACCGCTAAGTCTCTCCAGCATCAGCATACGTAGTGATTCATCCTCCACGGTTTCCTCCAGAGCCTGCCTCATGCAGGCAAGCCACGCCTCGGCCCGTTCCGGTGTGATCGGAAAAGGGAGGTGTCTGGCTCTCATCATCGGATGCCCGTAGGCTTCCGTATACAGTGGGGGCCCCCCGAAGAATTGAGAGAGGAACATATACTGCTTCTCCATAACCGGTGTAATATCTTCCGGAAATATAGGGGACAGAAGCGGATGGGCCTGTACCTTGGGATAGAACGCTTCAACCAGACGGCGGACGGCCTCCGCTCCACCTATTGCTTCGTAGATCGTGCCGGGTGACGATGCTGCCATATTCCTAGCTCCTTATCAATAATCCACATCATCTTCTGTGGAATTAATCAATGTTTCTTTAATTACGAAAACAAATGCACATACAATCAGAGCAGTCACTATACTCGTCATGTCCGTTCACTCCCCACATTTGTTTGTAGCTTTATTGTAACACAAACGCTTTCTTCGTTCAGTAACGGATCAGGCATGGATCTATTTTTTTTTTCATATAGTTTAAGGAGACAACCTTTTCTAACCGTTTATATCGGTCTGTTTTAATTGAATTATTAGTTTTTTTAGCAAAGGAGGGCGTCCCTTGTCCGGTTTACGCTCGAAGCCGTATTACATCGTTCCTGTTCTTGCTGCGGCCATTGCGTTCCTCCTGCTGGCCTATCCCGCCCCTACCCTGGAAGCCGCCGTCCGCGGGGTTTCCATTTGGTGGGACATTCTGTTTCCGGCCTTATTCCCGTTCTTTCTCATTTCGGAGATGATGCTGGGCTTTGGCTTGGTTCATTTTTTCGGAGCGCTGCTTGACCCGATGATGCGTCCATTATTCCGTGTTCCGGGAATTGGCGGCTTCGTAATGGCGATGGGCTTCGCTTCGGGATACCCGGTAGGAGCCCGTTTGACCGCTCAGCTGTGGGAGCAGAAGCTGGTCAACCGGGAGGAGGGGGAGAGGCTGGTCGCGTTCACGACGACGTCCGACCCGGTGTTTCTTATTGGCGCGGTCTCGGTCGGTTTTTTCCACAACGCGAAGCTTGCCGTCCTTCTGGCAGCCGCACACTATGGATCCGCCATTCTTGTCGGGCTGATTATGCGTTTCCACGGACCGAATAAACCCGATTCTCACGCAGGGGACAAAAGCTCCGGATCGATTTTCGTCCGGGCTCTCCGGGAAATGCATAACGCCAGACTTAAGGACGGGCGTCCCTTCGGTACGATGCTGCGTCAAGCGGTGGAATCCTCCCTCCGGATGATCTTCGTTATCGGGGGGCTGGTCGTTTTCTTCTCCGCTATCATGGAGGTACTGCGGCACAGCCACGCCTTGGATTTGTTCTATGCCTCGGTACAGTCCATCTTCCAATCGCTTACTATTCCTCCTGTATTATCCGATTCTCTGGTCAACGGCTTCTTCGAGGTGACTCTCGGTGCCAAGGCGGCCGGGGAAGCCGGGACGCAGATCCCATTAATGTTCAAAACCATTCTGGCTTCCTTCGTCCTTGCCTGGGGAGGCTTGTCCGTCCATGGCCAAATCGTCAGCCTGCTCCATACGACCAATATACGCTACACACCCTTCCTGACGGCAAGATTGCTTCATGGCCTGCTTGCATCCGTACTGACGGTCGTCTTGTGGAAAGGGCTGCAGCCGGCTGCGGCCCCCGCCTTCTTACCGGCTGCGGCCCCTGATTTCTCCCCCGCGGCGTTCCACTGGACCTGGCCGATTCCGATGACGCTCATCGGTTTCGTCCTCCTGCTCGGAGTGATGGGCCTCGCAGCGCTGCTTCATTCTATCTGGGGGAAGCTCGGGCGGGCCGGCAGATAACAGAGTTCCCTGCGGCGCTTATGCCATCTGTCCGCATAATGGGAGCTCTTAGAAGGCTTGTTGTGTTCTCCGGTCAGATTCGGTATGATGGGGGGAGAACAACGTTTTAGGAGGATCTCCCTTGAAATATTTTGTTGTGGACCGCGGTGACGAGCTTTCTTTAAGATTAACCGAGCAATTTCATCGGCTTGCCCATTCTTACGGCATGGAACAGAATGAGGAGAAGCCCGATATCGTGCTGTCCATCGGTGGAGACGGGACGATGCTCCATGCTTTTCACCGCTTCCAACATCTTGTGGACGAGCTTTGGTTCGTGGGGATTCATACGGGCCGGCTCGGATTTTATGCCGACTGGACCCCTGACGAGATCGGCCAGTTGGCCAAGCTGATGAATACCCCTCTGGAGGAAAGTAATCTAAGAATAGCCGAATACCCTCTCGCCGAGATTCAGTTTACGACCGCAGACGGGATCGAGACGTATCTGGCGCTCAATGAGTTTACTTTACGGGGAATCGAGGAAACAATGGTCGCCCAGCTTAATATCAATGACGACATGTTCGAGATGTTCAGAGGAGACGGAATATGTATTTCTACTCCGTCCGGAAGCACCGCTTACAACAAAGCGGTGAACGGAGGACTTATTCACCCCTCGCTGGAGGCGATCCAAATTGCGGAGATCGCTTCGATTAACAATCGGGTGTATCGGACGCTGGGCTCTTCCATGATTTTACCCAAGCATCATCATTGCGATATTTATCCCCGAACCAAGAAGAATGTGCAATTGTCTATCGATCACTTATATTCGCAAAGAAATGATGTCTTGTCGATCCGCTGCAAGGTTTCTCCGGACAAGAAGATCAAGTTCGCCCGTTTCCGACCGTTTCCGTTCTGGAGCCGGGTGCAGAAAGCCTTCATCGGAACCGAGTTTCACTAATTCGTTATTATCGAAGATTTGAAAAATAACCCGTATTTCCTATATGGAGCGGGTTATTTTTTATTTTGGCAAGAGAAAAAGCCCGACTGTAAGCCGCCGGGCTTTAGTTTTTATCATTCTGAGGGCTACCCTGCATGTACCGTTCTCTGGGCTCGGGGCTTAAGCTTCGGCACTGGAGACCGGGCGCGGCCCTTTGGAATTATCTTTGGCCAGAATAAAATAAGCGCAGCCAAAATTGCAATATTCATTCAAATAATCTTCCAATCCGACTATGGAGCTGTCCTTGTTCGCTTTAGGGTGCGTTTCCTTGAAGAAGCCCCTTAACCGGAGCTGATTATAACCCCAGTCTCCGACAATGTAGTCGTATCTTTCGAGCACTTCACTATAACGGTCTTTGAATGCCTCGTAATTCCACCCGTTCTTGTGCTCCCTGATTAGCTCGTAAGTATTCCCTCCAACATGAATCATGACGTATCCTCCTTCTTCCAGCCGTCTCCTTCCATTCGTGCTGCCTTGCCAGGACCCATCCGTCGTATGCTTCCACCTCTGTCGGCCGAACAAAATAGACCTGCAGGCTTTTTGAAAATATAAGAAAGTATAAGTTCACCTTATACCTATTTTTACCACATTAGAAAGTTTAAGTTCATTAAAGCATTAAAATGGAACAAACTTTCTAATTGGCATAAAAAGCTTCCTCTAATACCGGGTTATTCATCTTCGAGATGGCTCCGTTAGGAGCTTTTTTTATATTTCATCGGTAAACGCGCCTGTCCCAGGGACGGCGATAGCCGTTTATCCTTGGCTCCAATCATCGTATAGCCGGAACAGTCTCGGGAAGGCGGTACTTCATGTCAGCCCCGTATTCCGGACCTGAACATCGATCGATGCTATGACGCCGCTTATTGGGAAGAAGCCGTCGCCGATTGAACCTGCTCGTGTGCATGATAAGAGCTTCTGACGAGAGGGCCGGATTCCACGTGGCTGAAGCCTCGGGCGAGGCCTTCCTTCTTCAGCTCCGCAAATTGCTCCGGAGTATAGAATTGCTTGACCGGAAGATGCTTCTTCGTCGGCTGCAAATATTGCCCAACGGTCAAAATTTGAACGTCGACTTGACGCAAATCGTCCATCGTTTGCAATATTTCGTCCCACGTCTCCCCTACCCCGATCATGATACTTGATTTTGTAGGGATGCTGGGCGCAATTTGTTTGGAACGCTTAAGCAAGGCCAGAGTCCGGCTGTACTTTGCCTTGGATCGAACCTTGTCCGACAGCCTCTCGACCGTCTCTATGTTATGGTTAAGAATATCCGGCTTCGCTTCCAGCACCTTACGCAGCGCCAGGTCATTACCCATGAAATCCGGGATCAGAACCTCGACTCCGCACAACGGAAGACGCTTTCGGACGGCACGAATGGTCTCTGCGAAAATTTGGGCGCCGCCATCCAGCAGTTCATCCCTCGCCACAGACGTAATGACACAATGCCTCAGCCCCATCTGCTCGGCCGCATCCGCGACCCGCCCCGGCTCCAGCATATCCAGCTCTGTAGGCATTCCCGAATTCACCGCACAGAAGCGGCAGGCACGCGTACAGGTATCGCCCAAAATCATGAACGTCGCCGTCCGGTTAGCCCAGCACTCGTAAATGTTGGGGCATTTCGCCTCTTCACATACGGTATGTAGAGTTTTGGAGCGCATCATTCTCTTAATTTCTTTATAATTGTCATTGGTTTCCAGCTTCGTCTTCAGCCATTCCGGCTTTCTTTGCCGTTCGTTAGACATCTTTATCCTCGCTTTCTCTCCGGCATCCAAATAAGCATGTCAGCAATATTTTTTACAATTAAACGTATTATAACACAAGCTGTCCGACAAACCACAATAGCCTATAGAACCGCGCACGGGGCTAGATTGAATCAAGACCGTTCCATTCAATTACGGGAGAAAAGGGGACGGTCCCGGCGGATTATAAACAGGCCATAGAGGCCGGGAAGCATCATTGCCCGCGGCTCTTGCCTCTCTGCGAATACCAGGCGGTCTCTTCAACAAACTGCCGCAGGGAATCGTCCAGACGGCCTTTAATAGCTTCGCTCAGCTCGATTGAGCCTTGTTCATTGCGAGTCACTTCGGAATCGACAATATACACTCCGCCCAGCATATATCTGGCCGCTAGGGCAGAAAGTACCGGCTTTAACGAGTAATCGATCGATAACAGATGAGCCATCGTGCCGCCCATAAATATAGGCAGAATCAATTTATCGGCCAATCCTCTCTGCGGTATTAAATCGAGGAATGTTTTTAGAACGCCGGTATAAGACGCTTTATAAACGGGACTGGCTATAAGGATGGCGTCGGCCTGCTCGACCAAGGCGTTGGCCTGAACAATGGACGGGCTGTCAAACCGGGCCAGAATCAAATCTTCTGCGGGAAGATCCGCAACATTAATCCATTCGGTCTGCATTCCGCTGGCCTGCAATACTTCTTGCGCATATTGAATAACGGAGGTCAGTCTGGACGTTTTGGACGGACTTCCGAAAATAATCACGGCTTTGCTCATCTCAACTACTCCTATCTGTTTTATTTTGTTAAGAATTACGGGTTTGCCCCGGATTGAGGCCGTTTGCTCGTTAAAGCAGCGGATAACCTCAATGAACGACATTCGTATCTTCTCCGATTGTACCACTCGGAATGAAGATCAACAATCATTTGAAGCTATCCGGAGTACATATTCCTCTGCTTTTTCCGGTTGGATAACCGGCCTCGAATTCTGAAGGAAGCCGGATACGCTTACCTAAATTTATGGTAAGATAGGGATAGCGAATATCGGAGGAGGAGAACTATGGACAGACCGTTAACAATACATGAGAAAGATTTGAAGTTCGGAGAAATTCTGCGTGAGATGGGGAAAGTAATGGTCGCTTTCTCCGGGGGAGTGGACAGCACCTTCGTCCTCAAACGGGCTCAGCAAGAGCTAGGGGACCATGTGCTCGCCGTAACGGCCGCCTCGGAAACCTTCCCGAGCCGGGAATTCGATGCAGCCGTGAAGCTCGCCGAAGAGATGGGCGTCTCCCTGTACAAGACGGAAGTCAAAGAGCTGGAGAACGCCTCTTTCGTAGCGAATAATCCGGACCGCTGCTATCACTGCAAGACAGGTCTGTATATTCATCTGCAAAATTTGGCCAAAGAGATGGGATACCCCTATCTGCTCGATGGCTCCAACGTAGACGATCTGGGCGATTACCGCCCCGGTCTTAAAGCCAAGAATGAACAAGGAGTGCGCAGCCCACTGCAGGAAGCGGGACTGACCAAGAACGAGATCCGGCTGCTTTCCAAAGATTTGGGCCTGCCTACCTGGAACAAGCCCGCATTCGCCTGCCTATCCTCGCGGATTCCTTATGGCACCCGGATAGAGAAATATAAAATCGACCAGTTGGATGAAGCCGAATATTATCTGAATAAGCTCGGCTTCTATCAGGTGCGGGTCCGGCACCATGACAAAATTGCCCGTATTGAGGTCATGCCGGAGGAGCTGCCCAAGGTGCTGGAGCACCGGGAGGAAATATATGCGAAATTGACCTCCATTGGCTTCACCTTCGTCACTCTGGATCTTCAGGGCTACCGCACCGGCAGCCTGAACGAAGTCCTGAGCGAATCAACCAAACAAAAAGTGAGAGAAGCTTCTGTATGAGTACATTGGAAGATATTCTTAAACAGGTACAATCGGGAGAATTGGATATTGAAGCTGCCAAGAATCAGCTGACCGAGCATTGGCAAAGCCAAACCGTAGCCGAGCTCGGCTTCGCGCAGATTGATACGGACCGGGAACGCAGAGTCGGGTTCCCGGAAGTTATATTCGGCGAGGGCAAGTCGGCGGAACAGATGATCGCGATCATGAAGCGGATGAAGGAGCACTCGGACCGTATACTGGCCACCCGGGTGGACCAGGCGAAGGCCGATGCCATCCTCGCGGAAATCGACGGGGCCGCTTATCATCCGACCGCTAGAGCGATCACGTGGTTCCGCCATCCGATGCTGAAGGTGCACGACGGTTATATAGCCGTCGTGTGCGCCGGCACATCGGACATGCCCGTTGCCGAAGAGGCCGCGCTCACCGCGGAATGCATGGGCAGCCATGTGGAACGGGTGTATGATGTCGGCGTGGCCGGCATCCATCGGCTGTTCCGCAGGCTGCCGCTCATTCGCGGAGCGAACGCGGTGGTCGTAGCCGCCGGCATGGAAGGCGCGCTGGCCAGCGTTGTAGGCGGGCTGGTGTCCAAGCCGGTCATCGCTGTGCCTACAAGCATCGGCTACGGAGCCAGCTTCCAGGGAGTGGCCGCCCTGCTCGCCATGCTCAATGCATGCGCCCCCGGGATCAGTGTCGTCAATATTGACAACGGATTCGGGGCAGGCTATTATGCGGGATTGATAAATCAAAATATGGCAAAAAGGTTGTGATGCCCTGTGAGAATCGCATATTTGGATTGCTTCTCCGGAATAAGCGGAGACATGACCCTTGCAGCGCTGGTGGATGCGGGAGCGGACCGCGGGTATATTGAGAGAGAATTGACTAAGCTCAATGTCGAACCCTTTACATTAGAATGGAAAAGAGTGGACAAATGCGGAATTTCCGCACTTAAGATGAACGTCATCCTTGATCCGGAGTCCTTGCCGCAGCATCACAGACATTACTCGGATATTGTGCGGATGATTGAACAAGCCGGTTTCAGCGACCGGGCCCGGACACTTAGTCTCGCTATATTCGAAAAGATTGGCATTGCGGAAGGCAAGATCCATAATCTTCCCCTCGATCGAGTCCATTTTCACGAGGTGGGAGCCATCGATTCCATCGTCGATGTCATCGGGGTCGCCCTCGCCCTGGATTCTCTGCAAGTGGAACAAATCATATCGTCTCCGGTTCCGCTTGGCCATGGCAAGGTTCGCTGCGACCACGGATTATACCCGGTTCCGGCCCCGGCGACTCTGGAAATGATGAAAGGCCTGCCGATTGCAGAATGTCCCTTCGCCATGGAGATGACTACACCGACCGGTGCCGGAATTGTCGCCGGTATTGTGGATCAGTTCTCACCTGCACTGCCGCCGATGATAATTGAAGAAATCGGCTATGGGGCCGGAACGCGCAATCTACCCAATCAGCCCAACGTATTGAGGGCAGTTATTGGAGAGGCACAGCCGAAGCCGTCCGCCTCGGTCGCAGCCGTTTATATTGCCGGGCACCACCATGGGCATGAGCATCACGAGCACGATCACGGGCATCACCATCATCATGGACACGGGCATCACGAGCATGAACACGGGCATCAACACCATCATGGACACGAGCATCACGAGCACGAGCATGGGCATCAACACCATCATGAGCATGAGCATCACGAGCATGAACACGGGCATCAACACCATCATGAGCATGAGCATCACGAGCACGAGCATGGGCATCACCATCATCATGGACACGAGCATCATGAGCATGAACATGGGCATCACCATCACCATGGACACGAGCATCACGAGCACGAGCATGGGCATCACCACCATCATGGACACAAGCATCACGAGCATAAACATGGGCATCACCACCATCATGGACACGAGCATCATGAGCATGAACATGGGCATCACCACCATCATGAGCATGAGCATCACGAGCATGAACACGGACATCACCACCATCATGAGCATGAGCAGCCGGAAAAAAACGAAAATTAAGGGGCCCCGGCCCCTTTTCCACTTTAAGAGAAACCTCTTGCTTTTCACCATAATTAACATAGTAAGAACTATGCGTGAGAAGGCCTGAACCGACAAAACCGTGGTAGCTTCCGAAAAAAAGCGAGGGCTAGTGTACAATTTCCCACTAACATTCGCCCTACTCTTTTATCGCTGCCCAGTCAAAGGATGGTCAAGGGAAAGCCGCACGTCGCATCCCGGTCGATCGTCCCAAAGACGAGCAAAAATGCATTAGAATCCTGCCTTTTTCCAAAAAGAAGGCTAAAGACGCTCAAAAGTGCAGGTCTTTTTGCCAAAATGGGGGCCATTTCGCAAAAATCGCTCCAAAGACCTGCATTATTGCTCTAGAATTAAGCATTTCGCCGATTTTTAGGGAAAAGACCTGCAGTTTCGCTCTAGAATAACCCACCGCGCGGCTTTCCCCAAAAAGACCTGCAGTTTTGATTGTCTTTTACACAATCCGGCGGACTACCGCCGTATAACGCCGCAACGC
The DNA here is from genome assembly GCF_042677205.1 of Paenibacillus residui. Lineage (NCBI taxonomy): Bacteria > Bacillati > Bacillota > Bacilli > Caryophanales > Paenibacillaceae > Paenibacillus > Paenibacillus residui. The sequence continues at coordinate 134,251 of NZ_JBHTIU010000008.1, read as the reverse complement.
GCGCCAATGAACGGCGCGCGTTGCGTTGCTTTATTCACCCGGGTTAGCGGATAGCCGCTCCCCGAGCCTTGGAAATACCCGCAAAGCATTATCGTAGAATACTTGCTCCTGATGCGCTTCCGGGATCAGACGCTCCACGAAGCGGATGTATTCCTTGATCGGAGCAAGCGGCCAATCGGTGCCGAAGAGCATTTTATCATAATGATCGGCGTATATGAGCGCGCGGCGGAAATGATCCATGAACAGCGTCTCCTTCATAAACCGGTCGAACTCTTTCGAATCTCCAACGATAAGCCCGGATAAATCCGCGAAGACGTTAGCATTTTTATGGATCACTTCCGCGGCATCCATTACCCAGGGATCCCCGAGGTGACAGATGATGAAATTAATGTCCCGATGCTGTATCGCCAATTCATCGATTGTCAACGGATGGGAATATTTCAGCAGCCCCTCGCTTGAATACGTGTCCCCGGAATGTATGACGACCGGAAGCCCGTATTGTTTGGCCAGTTCATATACGGGACCGTAAATCGGATCATAAACGTAATAATGGTAATAGCCGGCATAGAGCTTAATTCCCGCTACGAACTCTTGACGGAGACGGGCTTCGATCCGATCCAGTTCCTCCTGCGCACCGTCCGAAGCCAGACGTACAGGATTAATGCCTACACATTCCATCAGAAATGGAGGAACCTCCGGTTCCAAATCAAGAGTCATCGGGTTGGACGCTCCCCTGTCCGGAAAGCGCCCTGCCTCTTGTTCCTCCACCCCCATGCCGATTCCCATAACTACTCCGGCCTGGTCAAATTCTTCCTTGAGCCCTGCTGTCGAATATTCCACGAAGGCCAGCTCCCGGGCCGTCCTGCGAAAGCTGTCAATATCCGATAAATGAATATGAGCGTCGATAATTTTCAATGGTGCCTTCCTTCTCCTTCCTCTACTTATTCTCTTCCGCTCCGAAACGTATTCTTCTTAACTCGGTAAACGCTTCGGAAGTCCAATCTCTGTCAGTAAACAAGCAGAAGACAGGCATGGTATATACCGTCTCTCCATCCGCGAGCCGAACCCATTCTTCCGAACAAACCCTCAAGATTTGATTATTGGAAAAAGCATACGTATTCTTCTCCCCACTGATGTAGAGCATTCGGTCTTCATGCCGCTCACTGCCCAGCTCCAGCAGACCTTGGGATTGGATTTCCGGTGCCTTGGATCCTCGCTTGTAGGTGCGGTCCGGTTGCCCCCGGAACCACTGCACTTCCGGTTCAGTATCTGTTCCGATGAAGGAGTCCACCATACAGCGGTAATCATAGAACATGCGCCCCGTTCGATTCCGAATCCGGTTCACCACACAGAGAACGGGGGTTCCGGGAAGCATCAGATAATACTGGTCTAACTCCAGCCCGCGTTTCTCCTTCAGCTTCTCCACCCGTGTCCGCAGGCATATTCCCCGCCATGAGTTCCCGTAATTATCCGTTAGTGTCTCAAAGGCGGCGGTAATCGTCTCCTCCTGCAAGCTTAACTGGGAAATTCCCTGAAGCTCGATCCCGAGTCCTCCCAGCCACGGGTTCCACCACGATTTGGGCCCGGGCTCGGGATAGGAGGATTCCAGCCACTCTCTCCCGTTATACTGAAGAGAATACAAAGCATTCCCGAAAGCCGGAGAAGCTTGAAATGTGACTCCCCCATTGGAAAAACGGAAGGTTCCGTCTGTCAGCTTCATCTCTTCTATCGGCTGCACTCCGTCCGAAAAGGCAAACACAGCCCGTTCGATGGTTCTTTCTCCCATTCGGGATTGAAGGTTCAGTCGAACCGTATCCGAAATGCCGCCCTCCTTAAGGGGCTCCACTCGAAAATCGAGCAGCCTCATCTGCTCTTCCTCCGCCATCTTCCGTTCCACGGCGGCAAAGCTTCCGTTCCGGGAACTAACACTCACCCGACCTTCTATCGGGGAGTTTCTCCGTTCTCTGGCTTGAACTGTGAATTCCATTCCCGCCTGAACGAATGGATTCCCGTTATTTACGCTCACTTCGAATGGAGACATTAAATGGGGATTCACCCGGTCCCTGCGCCCAAGCGCATAGGAGCGGAAATCGGACCAGTTCGTAAAGCTGCCGCATGCGAGGAAGGTAGAAGCAGTCCGCACCTTCTCCCCCGGTCCCGGTCGGCCTGCCGGATGCTCCAATTGCAAATGCCATTCGCTCTTGGTCAGAGCCAACTCTGGATGCCAGGTCATTCCCCAGGTTACTTGGTCCCCGGAGCCGTAGCTAAACAGCCAGTTTTCCGAAATCTGATGGATATCCCAATCGTTCAGCCTATCGTATGAAACGACCTCCGGATCCCGCAAATCAATCACTTGGCCTTCATAAGGGATAATCCCTTGATTTAGCGAGAAATAAAATCCTTCTCCAATATGCAAAGGCTGCTCTGCAGTCAGGGTTCCAAGATTATGGACCTCGTGGAACCTTTCGACCAACCCGTTAGGAAATAGTTTGGCGGTTATCGTCAACCGGATGGACGGGAATTCCTCGGAATCGCATTCCGCCGTAAGCACCATCGCTTGATCTTCCCGGCTTATGGAAACACGCGAAGCCTGTTTTTTCACAAACTCGGGAGAATAGGGGCGCCCGAGCTTCGGTGACATCCATCGGCACCTGGACTCTTCACCATAACGGTGAACCCACATTTCATTATCCTCTTTGTTGTAATATAAAGTATAAGGACCATTGACAATGAACCACTGCTTTTGGGTCTCACCGCCGAACCTTCCGGTTTGTCCCTTAAAAATCCGTTCTATTTTTCTGGTAAAGACAACCGGCTCTTCCCGGCTGTTCTCCGAATAAGCATGGATCATAACCCGTTCGCTTAACAATCCAAAATCCTGGAGCCTGTATGAAACGGCAACGGTTTTAATTTCTTCTCCAGGCACGGAAACAGACAACCGTTCGGGTTCAAAACGGATACATTCATTACTTGGAAGCTGAAACTCAAATACTAGCGGCCGGGTATCCTGATTCTCAATCGTTATGAAGCCTTCCTCCATCCCTTGAAGCAGGCTTTCATGATTCACGGCGGAGAAGATCAGCTTCGCCGGATATTGCGGCTCTATTCCGACACGAAGCTCAGCACTGCGTCCGTTGATCCGGCACCGTGCGGTGACGCAAGGATGCGTCTTCCAATCATTCTGGTCCTCCTCTACCGGCCCAACTTCAAATTGACCTTCGATGATGGCTTCCTCTTGAACTACCAGATTGCGGGACAGTGAGAAGCTAATATTTTTGTTATTCTCCCCTTCAATTTGAACATGGAGGGGTGCCCCCGATTTATTGCGAATCACATAACGGATGGGATAGCTCTTCCCAAAAACGAGCTTATGCCTGTCCGCTTCGGCGTACAGAATATAATCGTCCGTTTCGATCAAACGGATGCCGCGCCCGGTTTTTTCAAATTCCACACGCAGGGACTTCCCGTCCTTCGCCCATTTATATTCAAAGAAATCGAAGCCGTTCTCGTTTCGCCCATCCGGCTCTATGGCGATGTCCCTCTTCCCGTCCTCATACCAATCCATGGTCTCGAAGTAAGGCTGGAGAGCCTCGGTTTGCAGAACAGTCGGAATAAAATTCATCAAATGAGTGGCGTTTTCCCTTTTCTCCCAAAAAAATCCACACTTTTTATACATCGGAACAGCCTTCGTATTCCCCGCCCAAGTAAACAAGTCCAATCTCGGCCAACCCATCTCGATCGTTCTTCGCACCGCGCTCAGGACCAGGTCCCGCCCTATTTTTCGCCCATGATAATCAGGCCTTACGTTAAGAAGCGGAATATATAAAGCTCCCTCATCATTACGATAATGGGCGAAGCTGCAGTAGCCTACCACCTTGTCTTCATCCAAGGCCAGGAAAGCGGCCAGCAGAGTCGAATTGGCATGCTCCTGAAGGATGGATTCCTCCGTTCGGTTAGCCGTCCCTCCTCCCCAGCCCTCTGTGCTGGCATTCCACATTTCAGCAATCGCCCGGGCATAATGCGGTTCATATTCAACTATCCGAATGTTCCCGTTCACGATATTCACCTCTTTGGTTATAGTAATATTTTTTTCAAATTATTACCATTATACCTTAGCCCCTTATCAGGAGTAAGAGGAGAATTTAGTTACAACGATTTTTGACTGATATAGATCGCCCTGACGTACTCGTATACTTGTTTGATCGGAATTCCGTGTTCCCGCGCGGCTTTGGCGCAATCTTCATGCTCCGGGGCAAAATGCACAAGCTTTCCGGCTTTATACCCGGTTTTTACCGTAATAGCCCCCCAGGGAGTGGAAACCTTCTCGAAATTTCTGCCGAGTCTGCTGCAGGATACGGGCATATATCGCAATCCGAGCGTTGTCGTTTCCTCGAAGATGACGGTTTCTATTTCCGACAATAAGAGTCCGTCCGTTAATACATTTAACATCAGGCCGGGACGCCCTTTTTTCATAAGAATAGGAATCCAGTAGACATCGTTCGCTCCCTTCTCCAGAAGCCTGTCCGTGATGTAGGGACAGTACTCCGGATTCATATCGTCCAGATTCGTTTGAATGAGCACCATCCCATCATCCCGGTGCTCTTGCCCATGATCGAATTTCTTCATTCTGTCAGCCATCCTTTGTCCCATCGACCCGTAACGATCGCTTTTTCCCAAATTATAGCCTTCCCCGGCTTACTATGTAAATGCTGCCTCCGGAACCGAAAGCAGATTAAACATTCCTTGAGGTCATGTCTGTGTGACAATTATTAATTTCATCGGGAAAATAATGCCCATAAACAAATAACAGGAGTACCTTTAGATGGCACCCCTGGGGAAATATTTGGAAAAAGCCCTAACGGCAAATTAACAGCACTATTTGCGTGAACGGGCAAGGAAGAATGATACTGCGAAAAAGAACCCCGCCGTTTCTTGTATATTCCGCCCATACTGCTTAAACGGCCAGAAGGCCAGCACCCTGTTACAGCTTGTTGGCCGATTCGGGAGTGACCGGCTCCGTCCCGCCCTCCGCTGTCCCTGCCTGGCTGGGCTGCGGTACAGGAAGCGTAACGCTCGGCGGAAGAGGAGGTGATCCGCCCAGAGGATTTCCTTTGCTGTCCACATAATACATCGGAGTATCCCCAACGACCAGAACATAGGAAATGGGAATTTCCGTCTCAACGATTTCATGCTCCGAATCGAACGGAATAATGATGGCCACATCGGCGATCACCCGAACGTAAACCTCCACCAGCACCATATTAATCCCTACATTTTCAGAGCGTCTGCTCAGCTCCACCTGAACACTTCCTTGCGGAACGAGCCGAATTGGAATATCCGGACCGAAGGACGCGATAATCGCGCTGTTCATGGCCATCCCCAACGGAATATGCTCGGGGATGCTTCCCAGATTGGTCAGAGCGGATTGAACTTTATTAATGGCATCCGCCTGTATTTTCATATGCTCGGCATAATTTAGCATAAACCCGCTCACCTTGCCGTTATTATCGTATCTCCACTCAATCAATCTATTGAGATCGGTACCTTGGGAGATCCGGTCGGTAATGGCCGCGTTGATGGATTGTGTTGCGATCTGCTTCATGCGGACGGAAGCCAGGTGGAAGAGCGGCGGCTTCAGATTCCTCTCAATATAAACGAAGGTTTGCAGTGTAAACAGAAAGATTAGAATCATCGTGATGAGGAATGTTCTTCTCAAGCTTGCTTTACGCGGATTCCGGCTTCTCCATCTGCGCCTTCGCATCCCCTTCCCCCCTTGTATATAGGCATATCCCTCTAACTAATCTATGCCTTACGCAGCCAAAAAAGAAGGACTCGTTGTCAAGATGACTTCCTTATAGTGTCCGCAATAACCGCCAAACCTGCTATAATAGGTAAGAAAACCCTACTATTGGAGCCGCAGCTCCCTTTTTTAACCTGGAGGAAATGATGAGAGCACTGATCTACTTGATTATTCTCGTATCCTTCCTGGATACATTCGTACAGCTTCCGATTATCGGGCCCTATGCCAAAAGCCTGGGAGCCGGATCGCTCGCTATCGGTCTTACAATCGGAATGTACTCGCTATCGAATATAGCCGGCAATGTCGTTGCAGGACAATGGATTGACCGTATCGGAGCCAGAGTTGTGCTTATTATAGGGATGGCCATAACAGCGGCTGTACTCTTGTTATACCTAACCGTTAATACTCCGGAGCATCTCATTGCCGTTCGTTTTTTACATGGTCTTACAGGGGGGCTTCTGACACCATGCGCGTTTACTCTCGCTTCTTCGAGAGCTTCGATGAACCGTCAAGGAAGGGCTATGGCCTTGTCTGGCGCTTCCGTCGGACTGGCAGCGATTATAGGTCCGGCGTTGGGAGGAATCCTTAAAGCGAAGTGGGGAGTAGATGCGGTGTTTATTGTAACGTCTGCACTGCTTGCCGTCTTCTCGATTATTGCCTGGACGATGCTACCCAAGAAGCAGGCAGCACAGACGGAGCGGACAAGAGTGGAGCGCCAGTACTGGTCGGAAACCATTAAAGCGTGGAAGCCGCTTCTTGGCAACCGTCATGCCGTAACCGCCTATGCCGGGGCTTTCGCCCTTCTGTTCGCCATGGGCGTGCTTACCTTCGCTCTTCCGCTCAAAACCGATGAATTGCAGCTGCCGGCGCAATCTGCCGGAATGCTGCTCAGCACCTTCGGATTGGTGGCGATTCTCGTGTTCGTGCTGCCATCCAACCGGATGTTCGACCGGCTGCCCCCTTTCCGCCTGCTGATGATCGGACTGGTTATCGTCATTGCTTCTTTGCTTAGCCTGTCCATAGTATCCAGCCTCGGAGGTTTATATTTCATTATGGCTGTGTACGGAATAGGCTACGGACTGATATTCCCTTCGACCAGCGCGCTCTTGGTCAAGCATGTCCGCCAGGAGGACCGGGGGAAGGCCTTCGGCTTGTTCTACGCCTTCTTCTCGCTCGGGGTGGTGGCGGGATCATCGGCCGTCGGCGCCTTGACGGCCGACCCGGACACAGCCTTGGCTATCGCATCGGGCACTTTAACGGTGCTGTCGGGCTTGCTGTTCATCCTTTACAAAATCATCCCTTCCAAAGCAAAGCTTTCGGAACGCGAGGCTAAGCTGTAACAAAACGAAACGCCCTATTCGGGCAAAAAGAAAACAGTCCGGGCACAACCCGGACTGTCTCGGTTATAAAATGGATCCGTCGGATGGCTGTTTCGTTTCCGAATTTAAAAGTCAAACTTTCCCCTCTGCCCTTCTCTCGAACTCCCTTGTCCCTCAAGCCTTTTTTCAACGGGTTTCCATATCTGTAGTGCAATATTATCCTTGGTTCAGCTTCTCGGTCTCTTGTTTAAATACCTCTGTACTCTTCATAATATACTCTTGGATCAATTTGTTTTCTTCCGGACTGTAAGCAGACATTACTTCGCTCATAGCTTGTCCAAACGATTGAAAAATCGGCCCTAATTCAGCTCCCACTTTTCCAAAATTGGCCTTAATAATAACCTTTCTCCTGTCTTTCGGATCTCTTTCCCTGTAAACAAAATCTTTATTTTCAAGTCTATCGACCACTGTTGTAACCATTCCAGTCGATAACCCCGTTTTTAATGCGATCTCCCCGGCAGTAAGTCCTTCCACGGGGATAAGCCCTAACACTTTGTAGTCCGTTAAATTTAAACCAACTTTTTCAGCAACGGTCTGGTGGAACATAATTAAAGCAAGACTAAATTGTTGTCCTAAATTGACTGCATTATGCTCATTCGCAGGATTATTTTTCATTGACAATCAGATAGCCCCTCCCTATAATGAATTTATCCCCAAATTAGAGATACTCTATTATGGAGGTAAATTAAACCTTGTTTTTATTGTGCTTTATAATCGGAAGGAATGACAAAGTTGTTCGAGGACATCTTTTACAACAGTATTTTATATCCTGCCATGGAAGGATTGCGAGTACTGATCTGGTCATACGCATTTTATTTCACCTTTGCCATCGTATTTCTTCTCTCCATTCCTATAGCTATTATGCGGTGTTTTCAAAGCATAATCAAACACACGAATAAAACCTTCGCTTTTATTGAAAGCATGGTATGGATATTGAGTATATCACAATATGTGCTCACCTATTGCCTTATTTTCGGGTTCCTCAACTTGGTCATAATTATTGCAATGAATATGTCTAAAAAAATGTTCGAACACGTTCCAGCTATCGATTCCATTCAAAAAGTTGCGGTTTTGGGCATAAAAAATCTGTTCATTATTCCCGTTAGTATCATTTATCTTTTAAACATTGTACAGATAATCTGATCGTTAAACGAGGTGATCTTATGGGATTTTCTGATCTTATGCGTTATGGAAAATATGGTCTCCATACACTTTTTTCCTCCGTCTTGTTTTTTTACCGCCATCTCTCCCTGCTCATCCTTGCACTTATCCCGTCTTGTATCCGTGCATATCAAATGTGGAATCAGCTTCAAGTACCCATGGTATTTGAAATTTTAGTGGAATTGACAAGAATCGTATTGTTTCTGCTCATGCTTTGCCTTATGACTACTGGAAATTTGACAAGTTTGTGGCGGAAGAGGTTTTGGCAGAGGCTTGGGGATTCTTGTTCCTTGCATCTGAAGAAAAATTGGCCCTGCTTCTTTCTTGCTCAAATCGTGATATTCCTTGTGTTCTTATATGGCCTAGGAAATTTAGCTATTATCGTCATCGAGAATCTTTCTTTAACCCCAATCCTCGACATTTTAGATATCAATTCGGTTGAACATTCAGCACAATCCGCATATAATGCCTACCTGTTCTTTTTGAAAAATATGAGCGTTATACCATTGGCCATGGTTTACATTCTTATCATGTTAGGAGTAGGACCGACCAACCATAAAAGGCTAGATTAAAATAAGATTGGAGAAGTGGGCACCAAAATAGGCATTCTGACATTCGTAAAAATAGACGCTTGACGAGCAGGTCTCATTTAGAAACGAAATGAGATAAAAATTCGTGTTCAGAAGGGCAGGATAAAATGTCAGGCGAACGCTGAGATCAGTGTTTTAAAATCCGAGCAAGAGCTTGGGAAAAAAACTTGAGCAAAGCACTCATCACATCCCCTAACCCGTTGATCACCTGGGTTCATGCTTAAAGGATGAGAAATCCCTGCTTTTGATCGCCGCGGAGGATGAAAAAAGACTGATGAAAGGATCGAGTAAAAACAGATCCCCCTCCAGTCTTTTGTATTGTTTGGGTACTAATTTTATCTTAGTCGGTTGGACAGGAATTATATTTGCTGAAAAGACCGCTGTCGAAGCGCCTCGTACAGAAGAATGGTTCCGGCCATGGCAACATTCAACGATTCCGCACGGCCCCGCATAGGAATGATTACGTTATGATTGGCCAGACGGCTCACCTCTTCCGAAACCCCTGCCCCTTCGTTGCCGAGAATGATCCAGGTCGCCTGTCTGAAGTCGGTTTCGTAGCAGGTCTTGCTTGCATTCAACGAAGTATTCAGCAGTTGAATGCCTCTATCGCCCGCTTTGCGAAGCAGCGGGGCCAGCTCTGCCTGCACAACGGGCAGATGGAACAGCGATCCCATAGTGGCGCGAATGGTCTTCGGGTTATACAAGTCCACGGTGCCTTGTCCGAGCACGACTCCGGAAGCGCCGGCAGCATCGGCCGCCCGAATGATGGTCCCCAGATTGCCGGGGTCCTGAATTCCATCCACGACAACGACCAATCCGTCCGATAACGACAGCAGCCCTTCGGCCGATTCTTCCCTCTTCCTGACAATAGCAGCGACGCTTTGCGGCGTTCGGGTATCCGTCACTTTGGAAAGCACCGCTTCCGTAACGGCTATCCATTCCTCCCGCCCCGCACGATCGTTGTCCTTGAGCTCCGGCGGAAGGCCGCGTTCCATGGAATAAAGCACCATCTCGACCGGCTCGTTCGAACGCAAAGCCTCCTGTACCAGATGCGTGCCCTCGATCAAATATTTATTCTGCTCGTCTCTTCCCTTCCTGCCAAGCAGCTGCGCCCACTGCTTAACCCTCAGGTTATTAACTGATGTAATTTCGTTGGTCATACAGCCTCCGTTACTTCGTGAACGTTTTCTCGAATTCGACTAAATCCTCGTTCTTCCCTACGACGACAAGAACATCGTCCTCCTTGATCGCATCTTCAGCATGAGGTGCAATATTCATATGGGTGCCTGTTTTGATAGCCATCACATTACAGCGATATTTGGCCCGGATATCCAACTGCAGCAAACTTTTGCCGATCATCTGGGGAGACGCTTTAATCTCCACGATGCTGTAATCATCGGATAATTCAACGTAATCCAAGATGTTGGGAGAGATCAAGTGATGAGCGACCCGATTTCCCATATCCCTTTCCGGAAAAATGACCTTGTCCGCGCCGATTTTCTTCAGCACATTGCCATGCAAATCGTTCTGCGCCTTGACAATAATCTTCTGGATGCCCAGATCTTTGAGAATCAGGGTAGTCAGAATGCTGGATTGAATATCCTGCCCGATAGCTACGACAACGACATCAAAATGATGGATTCCCAGCGCCTTCAGTGCTTCTTCATCCGTGGAATCCGCTTGAACCGCTTGGGTCACGAAGGCACTCATTTCCTGTACCTTCTGGCCGTTGGAATCGACAGCCAACACATCATACCCGGATTTCGATAAAGACTTGGCCACACTCGAACCGAAGCGGCCCATTCCGATAATGGCAAATTGTTTTTTCATCGCTACCGCTCCTTTAGCTTCTTCCTAGAATTATACCATACCGTAGGGATCCATACATAAAAGGGGGTGCCTAAAGACATATTAATAACAATTCCCCCTAAAGCAGGCTTCGTGGCTTGCTTCATCCCCCACTTTTATATATGGTAAATGGTTCGGCCTTTAGATAGGGCAACTTTTGTGGTTGCTCGCGACGAATCTTACGACAACGGAGGTTTTCTCACGATGAATATCGACTTAAGGCAGGCTATTGTGCAGCGAGTACAGGGCAAATCGACAGAAGAACTGACGGATGTGATTGAAGGTTCGATTGACAGCACGGATCAGGCCCTTCCCGGGTTAGGCGTGTTATTTGAAATTATTTGGAAAAATACGGATGAACCTACCCATTCCACTTTGGTTCAAGCCCTTAAGGATCATCTTCCCCAGTAGAGTTCTTTCCTGACACACGAAAATGCCAAAAATAAAGACTCCCGGTCAACGCACGCCTCTCCTGGCGCGCGTTGCGGGCCTTGGGTCGGCAACCCGACATGCCCAACGCGAGAGTCTACTATTGTCCTGTTTAAGTTCAAAACTATTCTACTCACTCATCATTGAACGGGAAGCGATAAATTTATTCTTCAAACAGGCAAAAAGTATTAGGGACCATCCGTTTGCCCGAGGCTTCTCCGGATAGGAACTTATCCAGATCCGGTTCTATAACTTTCAGCACGTCATGGAAGGTTTCGAACGGAAAGTAGGCCTCTCCCGCTTCTTCGAGGTAACCGGCCAGCCTTGCTCTGGCAAAGATCCAATCGGCAAAACCCGAACCATAATAATCACTCGTTCCGTCTCCGATATATAGCACATGGTAGCCTTCCTGCTTTAATTTCCGCACCACGTCCGCCTTGCAGCAGCCGCACCATTTGCAAGCTTCATTTTCATTTTGGAAATCAAGCCTGTACCCTCCGTCCTCCGTATAATAAATCGGATTCGATATGATTTGCTCCACCTGATAATCGAACTTCCGGATGATTTCCCGGATATAATATTCCATTCCATCACTCAGTATCGTGACAGGGATACCATGCTTACGGCAAAAGTCAAGAAAATCCGCAGCTCCCTCCCGCGGATTTATCTGTCGGATCACATCGTCCACCAATGATTTGCGGTCTGCCAGAAAGGAGTAGCTCGTTCTCGCCACCTCCATGGAACCGACCTGACCGGCATCGAATTGGCGGTAAGCCTCCACCACTGCCGGTTCCTTCTCGACCTCGGCTGTTTTCATAAGCAAATCTCCGACATCCTGCTGCATTAAGGTCCCGTCAAAATCGGTGACAACGGCCAGCTTAGACATTTCTTCTCCACCCATTTCGTTTATATTGAAAGCAACGTCAATTTGTCCTTATCATACCACATCCAGACCCCTTATAGTTTCATAAGGAAATAGATGGAGAGAGCTTTTCAAATTTTTCAGACGCATAAATCGAAGTAGACAGGCTATCGGATTCTTTTATAGGCCCTGGCATACCTTAAAATTTTGAAGTAGGCTTTTCGGTTGGCCAATTTTCTGAAAATATAAGGGTCCGGCCGGAAATTAACTTCCAAAATCCAGGGATCTAAATCTTTGCCGATGGCGATATCGACCCCGATTTCCTTCAATCCGGGAAAATGTTTATACAGTTGTATGGCCGCATCCGTCCCCAGCTTGGCAAGCCGTGCCATATACTTCTCCCTCTCGGCAGGGCCCATGTATCGGCTCAGAAGGACGTCAACCGTCTTAAGCGTCCCTCCATTATGATAATTCGTTACTACCTTCTGAGGATGAGCCACCCTTCCCATCATCCCGGTGGTCTCCCAATTCTTCGCCGGGTTCCTCTGCACCATTACGCGAATATCGAAGGGACGCTGCTCATGGCTTAAGAGCCTGATTCCCTTCTGAACCAAATAGCGCTTCTTCCCGGTTTGTCTTAACAGATTAGCATACATATCCGTATAAGAACCGAACGTCCATCTGCGCTTCCCTCTTTGAAAATGAAACCGGAGTCTACCCTCGGCCTCTTCCTTCTCGACTCGGATGACCCCGATACCGAAGGTTCCGAAATTAGGTTTAATATAAACCATACCGTATTTATTCAACATTTCCTGCAGGCTGTCCCTGTTCATCCGCCGGGTTTCGGGAATGACCGGGCGAATCTGTTCGTTCTGCAGCAGGATGGTTGTCTTAAGCCATTTGTTCGCTGTCAGTTTCACCGCGCTTCCTCCACCTTTGACTTAACATTGGACCTGTAATAAAGATCATACAGATTGATTAAATGACCTGCTGATGTTTTCCAACCAAACCTCTTGACTGCATCCTCCCTCGCTTGCTTGCCCAATTGCTTCCCCCATTCCCGGTGACGGGCAAGATAAGCAATCCGTGCGGCAAACGCTCTGTAGTCCTGATAATGATCGACCAACAGTCCGTTATGTTTGTCCCGGATAATTTCCCCGATTCCCCCGATATTAGAGGCTATGCAGGGAAGCCCGGTAGCCATCGCCTCTACGTTTACCAGGCCGAAGGCTTCATGCTTTTGCGACGGACAGACGAAGCAATCGGCCATCCAATACAGCTTGTGCATTTGCCGATGCGACAGCTGCCCCAAGAACACGACCGGGACCCGGTAATGCCGGGCGAGCTTCTTTAATTTCATCCCGTAACCATGCACCTGGCTCTTCCCTGCCACTACCAGTTTGATTTCGGGAACTTCATTTCGCGCCATGCGGATAGCGCGGATCAGCAGGGGAAGTCCTTTGCGCGGAATCAGTCTCCCTGCGAAGGCCACGGTGAATGATGCCGCTAGCCCGTATCGGTTTTTCAGATCCATTTTTTCTGCCGGTGTCGGCGGCCGAAACCGATTCAAGTCCGTTCCCAGCCAAACTTTCTTAATTTTGTTGTGAAGGCGGGGGAACCGTTCTTTCAGCCTATTCTGTAAAGACAAGCTGTTGGCAACTATCAAATCGGCTTTGGACAAACAGCGGAACGCCAGCTCACGTGAAATTCGGGGGGCGGAAACAAATGTCAGCGAATGCAGGAAAATGGACACGGGCGTATTAGGAAATTGCCGCTTTACCCGAGGGAGAAAGAGAGGGCGGTTATCTACCTGCACCCAGTCAAAGGTATGGCCGGCCAATCTTCTGAGGACATGGTTTAAATAATTGCCCGGACTTCCTCCCGGAACCCTGATGATCGTTAGATTTCCGTCTTTAGTTAAGGCGGGATAGCCGGTATGTTCGCGGCTGATGATCGTTACCTGATGGCTGGCGGACAGCTCTTTCGCAATATGGTGAATCGAAATTTCCACCGATCCCCCCAATACCGGAGGAACCGGGATTTGTTCCGGGGCGATAATTAACAGATGCAACAGACGGCACCTCCTTAACCGATATCGGAGACGGCATCCGGTATCAGAGATTCACTGCTCGCGTTCCTGTACACGCGGCCTTTACTGTACTGGTATATAGAGCTTTTTTACTCCAATATCATATGTGTGCATACCCGCTGATGCACTGGACAACTGACAGTGCATGACCAAGACCCAAAACCCCAAGAAAAGTGACGTTTTGCTTCGTATCCGCGGTAAAGCCTGCAATTCTGCACGCTTTGGGCTGTTTGATCCCGTGTCCGCGGTAAAGCCTGCAAAAACACATCTTTTTTTTCATTCCAAGGGAGATCAAGCCATTTTATAGGTAAAAAAGCCGCCGATCACAGGGATCTGCGGCTTTTATTCCTTGTCACTTAAGCAATTTAAGTTCGTCCTTCTCCTGGCGGACCACATTATCCTCGGTATCGTCGACCATTCCTCTAGTCGAATTGCGGAACTCACGCAGCGTATCGCCGAAAGCTCTTCCGAGCTGCGGAAGCTTGGCCGGCCCGAAGACAATCAGGGCAATGGCCAGGATAATAATCAAGCCGGGAATCCCTACATTATTGAACATTTGATTAACCTCCCCTTTACTGGGTATTGGTTGACAGTGTTGCTAGTCTTCTGTAGTAATGGCCTGCCAAGGCGGCGCTGATTTCGAACAAGGCAATTAACGGAATCGTCACGGACAGATGCGAGATGAAGTCCGGCGGCGAGATCAGCGCCCCTACGATCGCAAGCCCGACATAAGCATATTTCCGGGTTCCCTTGAGCCTCTCCGGAGTCAACAGCCCAAGCCGTGTAAGAAACAGGACGACAACGGGCATTTCAAAGGAGACCCCCATCGGAAAGACGACGTTGAACAGGAAGGAAAAGTAACGATCGATCCCGTAAGTCTCCATTGCCCCGATCGAGGCGTTCATCGTTTTCATAAACCCGACCATCATCGGAAAAACGACATAGTAGCCGAAAACGGTGCCCGTAAGGAAGAGCAGGAAGGAGGCCGGAACGAATGCAAGTGTTCCTCTGGCCTCCGCATCAGTCAGACCCGGCCTGACAAATGCCCATATTTGATACAGCAGCACCGGAAGAGTGAACAGGATCGCAAACAGAAACGCGCACTTCATGTAGACGAACAGCCCGTCCGTCAACGAGAATACGTTCCACTCGATGCCGCTGGCGCCCGGCCTGGCTTGAACATAGCGCAATATGGCGGGAGATAAATACAACCCCGCGCACATGGCGCCCAACAAGACCGTCGCGACCACGATCAATCTCTTGCGTAGCTCGGTCAGATGAACGACCAGATTTTCTTTTATATCCATTCTACCCCTGTCCTTCAACAGAACAGAGCCCTATACGAGAGATCCGCCCTGCTGCAAGTATTTGAGAATGCCTTCCGAAGCCCGGTATGCCAGCGCCCCAATTGTGCCCGTCGGATTGTATCCGCTGTTATGGGGAAAGGCCGATGCTCCTACGACAAATACATTATCCGCATCCCACATCTGCAAATAGGAATTGACTGCAGAAGTGCTCGGGTCCGCCCCCATCACTACGCCTCCCGTATTGTGCGTGGACTGATATGGGACGATATCATAGTTGCTGATCGCTTTGGACGTTTCCAGCTTGGTCGGATTCATTTCCTTCATGACCGCTTCGGTTTTGGTTGAAATAAAATTGACCAATTCCCGATCCTGATTCTCAAAATCATAGGTTAATCGAAGCAGCGGCAGTCCGTATATATCCTTGTAGGTCGGGTCCAAATCCATATAATGATGCCTCCATGGCATATTGGCCCCTTGAATACTGACTACAAGCATGCGGTTGGCGTATTTGATCGACATCTGCTTAAATTCCTTGCCCCACTTCGGAGTGCCGCTCGGCGTCGGATTGCTGGCGATCGGCCGATTTCCGGTTTGGGTGAAGCGAATATTCGCCCCGTGAATGAAATTCAGGTCCGAATGGTCGAAATTGTCTCCGTTGAAATCGTCGAAGCAGCTTCCTAGCGCCCCTGCCCCCATATAAAGATTAAACTCCCTGTCATCATAGAAGCCGTAAGCATTCCCGCCCGTAATCTGGTACGCGTAGTTTCGGCCGATAACACCGGTTCCGGAAGCCGGATCATACGGTTTGCCCAGCTTGGAGAGAAGAAGCAGACGAACGTTGGAGAATACATAACTGGCCAGTATGACCAAATCCGCCGGCTGCTCGAACTCTTCTCCGGTTAACGTATTGATGTAAACGACACCGCTTGCCCTCTTGCCGTCGTGAATGATCCGGGTCACATTGGAAAATGTGCGGATTTCCAGGTTGCCGGTGCTCTGGGCTACGGGAAGCACGGTTACGATAGGATCCGCCTTCGCGCCATATTCACAGCCGAACCGTTCACAGAAAGCGCAGTATTGGCAGGCAGCACGAGTAATGCCGTCCGGATTCGTATAGGTTTCGGATAAATTGCCTGACGGAATGACATAGGGATTGTATCCCAGCTTTCTCGCGGCATCCTCGAACAGCTTCATTCCCGGGGTTTTCTTCATCGGCGGAGTCGGGAACGGGCTGGAGCGCTGGCCGACCATTGGGTTTTGCTCGGGTTCACCGCTGATTCCGGCCATTTTCTCATATTTGTCAAAGTAAGGCTCCAACTCGTCGTAGGTAATTCCCCAATCCTGGATAATCATGCCGTCCGGAATTTTATTCTTTCCGTAGCGCTCCACCGTCTTGGAATAAATCTCAAAGTCATAGGGGAGAAAACGGTAGTTTTGCCCGTTCCAGTGAACCCCTGCGCCCCCGATTCCATCTCCCATCAAGAAGGAGCCGTAGGATCTCATCGGCAGGGCCCGCACTTTTTCCGTATTGCGGAAAGTAACCGTCTCCCTGGACAGATCCTGCATCAGCTCATACCGTTGAGCGTAGCGCAGTTCGTCATGCACCATGAAATAATCTTCCGTCTTCCGCGGTTTACCCCGCTCCAAAGCAACTACCTTATGTCCCGCTTTGGTCAACTCCGAGGCAATGATGCCTCCCATCCAACCTAATCCAACGATTACAATCGGTACCTTTGGTAATGTAGTAGCCACTTGCATGTCCCCTTATCTAGTTAGTGACTCATGTGATCATGGAGGCTCGCCGGCTCCATCTTGATAAATTCTTCCTTGTCGATGACATCGGCATAGCTCATCTGATTGCCGGGATAATTGCGCATCCTCCAGCCGTCCATATTTTTGTTGCCGCCGTATAGCGGATCGGCATAAGCTCCTTCCAGAGTCAAGGAGCGCAGCAAATTAAAGAAAATTTTGCTCGACATTCCGTGAAGCTGGACTTCTTCTCCTTTTTCAAATACGGTCAGAACCTCGTCCTGCTGGGCCTCGTCCAGATCCGCGAAAGCCTTGCTGTACTTCGTTTGGCAATAATCTTTCAGCGCCTGCAGCCCCAAAGTGAATATTTCGTGGCGTTTAAACCCGGATTGGTATCCTTGGGTCGCCTCTGCCTTGAAGAATGGACCTATCATATAATCTCTGGCGTTCATACCCCACGGACCGGCCAGTTGGTGGTCGATATAATACGCGACCCCCAATTCAATAGCGCCGGGCCCCAGCTCGTCCTTCGGAAAAATACGTTCCGTTGCTGCCTGGGTCAACTGAAATTGCTCCGTATTAAGGAACATCAGCGCCTGATTATAATCCTTGACCGGCGGCTGCTCCGTCTGGCCCGGCTGCTGTGGTGCCGTTTCCTTAGGAGCGGTCATTGTCGATCCGATCACTCCGCCAATCACTCCGCCGGCAACTACTCCGCCAAGAGCCGCTCCGGAATATTTCAGGAACTGTCGTCTGGATTCATCGCGCGGGGCGCTTTTATTATGTTTTTCCTCTGCCATCCTGACACCTCCAATTGCCACAACTTGTTGATATCAATAAGTAATGGTAGTTTCACCATAATGAGCTTTTTTATGCCAATTTTCTTAACACGTTTAATCGCTTTTACCAGTCCCCCACAAAGTGGAGTTATATATTCTGTTATGAACCAAAAAAAGCCGAGGTCATATAACCTCGGCTTGGCCCGAATTCGTCTCGGCAATTTACTTGGCCGCTCCTCTTTCTTTAATTCCGTCATTGATCTCTCTGATGATATCCGCGCCCCCTCGTCCCATCCATTCCTTGACCATTTGATCCCAATCGGATAGCGGGCGTTGACCGGAAATCATCTTCGTCTGCTCTCCGATAATATATTTTTGCAAATCGGCTCCTTTGGAAGATTGAGCTTCAGAGAAAATACCGCGGCTCGGATCCGCATAAGGGGTTTTGTTGTATGTCGCTTCCATCTCTTCGATTTCAGCGATAAATTGCTGCATTCTCGGATCGTTGTAAGAAGCGATCGAGTATTGATTCGCTTCATCGTTGGGTGCCCACGGCTTCCAAAATTCATGCCGCTGCAGCATATATTGAATCGGCGTAATGCTCTCCGAGCCCGGCTTAAGCACCGCCTTGCCGTCCACCATCTCGTAGCCCACTCCCTCGTGCCCCATTAGCCAATCAAACACTTCATTGTCCGGGGTTCGCTCATTCACCGGGATGAACTGCCGGCCATAATCCATAATCTCCAGTATTTTCTTGACCTTCTCCGGATCATTCTTCAGCTTCGAGGATAGAGTGGACAGGCCGAAATATCCTTGCCCCAGCAGCCGTCCCTGACTCCCGTCGGGAGCTACGAAATGAGGAATCGAAGCCAGCCGCGCCTCGGGATTCACTTCCAGCAATCCGGTATAATACTCTTCTACCATCCCGGTCGGAGTGCCGATGAAAATCCCCGCCTTGCCGGAATAAAATTCTTTATTCGCCTGCGCCCAGTTGAGCACGGCAAAATCCTTGGTCACCGCTCCTTCCCTGTACGCCGCCGCTAAGGTTTCAATCACTTCTTTACGCCCGGGGCCGATGATTCCGGGAATATAATCGCCGTTCTCATTTTTGTGGTACCAACCTCCGGACCAATAAGCTCCTGCCATATATTCAGGCGATATATTTTCTCCAAGAGCAAAGCCGTACGTATCGTCCTTGCCGTTACCGTCCGGATCGTCCTTCGTAAAGGCAATGGCTACCTCGAGCAGCTCCTCATAATTGGTCGGCATCGACAGCCCGAGGTTGTCCAGCCAGTCCTTCCGGATGATATTGCTGAACACATAGGTGGGGGCATACATCGGGATGCTGTAGATTTTGCCGTCTACACGGATTTGATCCCAAATTTCATCGGGAACCATGCGAAACGTCTCGTATTGGTCGATATAGTCATCCAGCGGAAGAAAAGCCCCCTGCCTGGCCCATTTATAATAATTCGAATCCAGATCCTTGATCGCAACGACATCCGGCATGTCACCGGAGGCCATGACGACCGACAGCTTGCTGTTAAAATCCGATTGCAATATAAATTGCGATTTGATATGAGCGTTGAATTTTTCCTTGATGGCATCGACTCCGGCGCCCTCCGCCGCAGGAAAAATCGTATACGCGAAGTTCATGAAGCTGATCTCATGCATTTTGTTCTCTTCCGCCTGCTTTGCCCCGGGCTCCCCGGAAGGCTGGGAAGTTCCCTGGGAGCCCCCGCCCGAACAGGCCGCCGCTGTTAAAGCCACCGTCATCAGCACCGAGCCCGCGCTTATCCATCTCTTTTTAGTCATTACGACCACCTCCGCTTATAATGAGCGAATCTTGTGCCACCCTCTTGTCATCCCGGAATCGTTGCGTCATCGATAAATCGGACAGATTCCCGGAACGCCGGCATGAAATAGTCAGCCTTTGACCGAACCGAGCATCACCCCCTTGGCGAAATGCTTCTGCAGAAACGGATAAACCGCCAAAATAGGGACCGTCGCCAACAAAATAGCGGCCATCTGAATCGTCTCCGCCGGGGGCGGCTGAACCAAGGTCTGCTGCTCCAGCAAGGAGGTGTTGTCATTCACGACGACAATTTGGCGCAGCAGCACCTGTATGGGCCACTTGGCCGGATTGCTGATATAGATCAAGCCCGTAAAATAAGAATTCCAGTGACTGACAGCGTAGAACAGGCCGAAGGTGGCCAACGCCGGCTTGGACAGCGGAAGGATGATGCGCCCGAATATCGTAAAAGGATTGGCTCCGTCCACAATCGCGGCCTCGTGCAATTCTTCGGGAATATTGCGGAAGAACTGGCGGATAACGATCAGATTCCACGGGCTGATCAGCACAGGTATAATGAGCGCCCAGACGGAGTCCAGAAGCCCGGTCTCTTTGACAACCAGATAGGTCGGAATAATGCCGGCTCCGAACAGGAAGGTAAACAGCACCATGAAAAGGATCGTTCTTTGGCCCGCGAAATCCCGCGACAAGCCATACGCCATCGTCGTCGTAAAGAGCAGATTCATCAGCGTTCCTGCTACCGTTATGAAGACCGTCACCCCGATGGACCGGATGAAGCGGTCGTTGCCGAGAATATACTTGTACGCGTCCGCCACCCATTCCTTGGGCCACAGAATAAAATCATTCTCCAGAAAATCTTTCATGGAAGAGAAGGAGACCGAGAAAATATACAGAAAAGGAATGAACATGCTGACGGCGATTAACACAAGCAGCACGATATTGACCGTCTCCAGAATCCGGTCTCCGACGGTTCGGTGAAACATGCGTATCCCTCCCGGTGTATATCTGCTAATAAATGCCTTCTTCCCCGAATCTCTTGGCCAGCCGGTTCGCCCCGATCACCAGAATGAGCCCTACGACGGACTTAAACAGGCCAACAGCGGTGGCAAAGCTGAAATCCGACTGTAAAATGCCTTTGTAATAAACATAAGTATCCAGCACATTTCCCACTTCCATCACATAGGGATTCAGCATCAGAAACACCTGCTCGAAACCGTTGTCCAGTACGGTACCAAGGCGCAATATAAGCAAGATGACTACCGTACTGCGGATCGCGGGAAGTGTAATATGCCAGATCCTTCGCAGCCTGCTGGCCCCGTCGACTACGGCCGCTTCATAGAGCTCCGGATTGACTCCCGCCAAGGCCGCGAGGAAGATGATCGTTCCCCAGCCCGACTCCTTCCAGATGACCTCCAATACGAGCAGCGGCTTGAACAGAGCGGGAATTTGCAGGAACAGAATCGGCTCCATGCCGAACCAGGCTTGCAGGATCCCGTTGATGAGCCCGTCGCTTCGCAGGAAAATCGTTACAATTCCGATAACCACCACCCAGGACAAAAAATGCGGAAGGTAGACGATCGATTGAATAAGCTTCTTGAATCGTTCGTGGCGAACCTCGTTCAGCATAACCGCCAATAGTATGGGAACCGGAAAGGCAAAGGCGATTTGCAGAAACGACAGCACCAGCGTATTGATCAGCACCTGCACCACTTCCGCATTATCGAAAATCCTGGCAAAATGGGCCCAGCCGACCCAGGGACTGTCCATAAACCCTTGGAATGGGCTGTATTCTTTGAAGGCAATGACAGACCCCAGCAGCGGAACATATTTGTAGATGATAAAATAAAGGAAGCCCGGCAGCACAAATACATACATATAACGGCTCTGCCATATCTTCTTCCTCATCCGGCCCCATCCGGCGGGGGATTGAACGGGCATCCTTGAATGCGCTTTCGATTCTGCAGCCGGTTTCATGGTCGGCTTCTCTCCTTTCATTCGGTTTGTAACCGTACTGTACAAGAAACGGCGGCAAACGGGAAGTTTCCATTCTTGCATACAATCAGGGCAAAATAAGAAACAAAACAGGCAAAAAAAGAACCTTTCCCCGATTAGGAAGAAAGGTATTATACCTGTCTATAATCCAGCCCGCGCTTCCCGATGCTAAGATCCTTGACGAAATTGCTCACGGTATTTTCCCGGCGGCATCCCCGTGCACTGCTTGAAGACACGGGTAAAATTTTGAGTCGTTGCGTAACGCAGCTTTTCCGTAATCTCTTTAATCGATAAATCGGAATGGGCCAGCCATTCCTTCGCCCTGTTCATTCGGTAGTCGATAAGATAATCGACGAAATTGATCCCCTTCTCTTCCTTGAAAGCGCGGCTTAGCTGGGAGGGGGAACAGTGAAAATGCTCCGCGACCTGCTGCAGGGATAAATCCGTCTCGAATCTTTCATGAATGTAGTCAATCACCTGGCTGATCAGCAAGGCCTGTTTGGACTGCCGGGACTGCTCCATCTCGCGCTGAATGGACGGGAATAGCTCATTGCAGAACCACTGACGGACCTCTTCGAGGGACGAGGCGGAATAAATATTCATATAGAGCTGATCATCCATCCATTCATGAAGATCATAGCCTCTATCCTGTAAGCATTGGTCGATTTCCCCTAGCAAATAAGCCATCAAGCCAAGCACGCTTTCCACATTGGCCATAAAATGAGGGACGTCCTCCATCATTTCCGCGAACTGGTTCCGGGCTTGCTCTATATCCCCCTCGGCAATACTTGCCAGAATCCTTCTCTGCCATTTGGCGAAAAAATGATTGAACTGCCGGAGCATCGTTGAATTCTCCGCAATCTCGCGGGTAATGGTCGCATTCCCGCCCATTACAAAACGATAACGAAGCAGTTGGAGCGCTTGTTCATAGCCAAGGCTGACAGCCGTCAGGGAAGGCTGGGCATCGCTAATGGCGACGGTAATCGTATGCTGAAAATATTCTTTCACCTTCTCCCGGATGAGACGGCTCATTTCGTTGATCCGGCTCCAGGTCGCATCATCATTCCGTTCTGTGCCGAGAATGCAGATGATCTGTCCCGGATTGGGAGTCAACGTCACACAGGTCGGCATCTCCTCACAAATTTCCTGAATCAGCTTGGACAGAGCGTACATCATCAGCGAGCGGTCTCGGGTCTGATATTTCCGCCAAAATTTAACCGGCTGATCCACTTCCAGAGCCAATAGATAGAACCGGCTTCCGTCAAGCGCCAAATGTTTATTCGCCGAATGGAAGGCTAACTCATCCTCGGTCATCTCTCCTCTAAGCAGCTTGAATAGCACGCTTTCCTTCAAGTGGGGAAGCTGTTCCTGATACTGAAGCCGCAGCCCTTCATTGATCCTCAGTACCTTCTCCAAATAGGAGTCCAGAGCATTAAGATCATCCGCCTCCCGGTCCGATCCGGAGAATTTGCCCGCAAGCCTTTGGATCGGAAAATATAGCCGATGCGATCCGATGACGGAGATCAACATCCAGAGTCCGATCAGAATGATGACGGTTATCCAGGTGAGCCGTTGGATATGATCAGATTTGGCCGTTAACTCGGAATACGGAGTCATCGCCAGATAAGTCCAGTTATTGAAGGAGGACTTCTCCGAAGACAGATGGTATTGCTGCTTATTGTATGTATAAGGTCCTGTAAAGCTGGAAGGATTTTGCCAAAATTGATGCAAATCATTGGTGGCGGTGAGCTTGGTACCGATATCGGCTTTATTGCTGCTCAGCACGATGCGTCCCTGCTCGTCGATTACAAGCAGCTTTCGCCCGTTGCCCAGGCTGACCGACTGGAAAACCTCCTCTATAATCTCCGGGTCGACATGCAGCAGCAGCCAGCCTTCCATAACCGGAGAATTAATCGGCACCGGACGCAGCAGGAGAAACTCGGTTTGTTGCGGATAGGTATAGGGAGGGACGACCGTCGCTCCCGTATACATCGGCCTGGCGAATTTAATCAGCTCGTAATAGGGAAAATCGTTGAGCGCAAGCATTCCGTAATGATTGGAATACACTTGGCCGAACCGATTATACACCAATGATACGTTGAAGAGCGTCCCGTTATAGCTGCGGTATTGCCGAATGATTTCTTTCATCTCCAATGTCGTTTCCAAGGTTTCCAACGAATCCATGGAGATCCCGAGCCGGACTGATTTCTCCACGGTCCGGTCACTGGCAATTTGCAGGGAAGAGGCGTCCAGGCTTTTCAAAATACCATCCATCTGATATTCCATCTGTTTAAGAATAATCCGATGATTGCGGTCCACCTCCTCCTGCACGCTGCTTCCGGCCATGTAAGAGGAGATCAGGCCGAGCAGCATGACGGGAATAACGCTTAGCAGCAAAGAATAGACCAGCAGCTTCTTCTTGAAGCTCATTCTCCTCCATAAGCGGATCGGTTTAACCATACCCCAGCTCCTCCTCGCTTATCTGTAGATCCGGACAAGACAAATTGTTATCGCTTTCATTTTATCCGATCATGCTTGTCGGGTCAGGTACCTGCCCCCGGCGGGACATGAATCCGGTGAAGAATATGGCTCCACCGGATTCCCCGAGGTTCGCAAGCCGTTTGACAACTCCCGCTTGCTTGCAGTTAGACAAACCTTTCCGTTCGCCCCCACAGTAATTTACGGAGCTACATTCAAAAATTGAAGATCCGGATTTTTTTCCATGGCGGTGCGAAGCGCATACTCATTCTCAAACAAAGCCACGTAATTATCCTTCTTATCCTTGACGAGCTGGGAATTAATCCGGAACTTGCCGGGGTCGATCGAGGGACCGACAAGCCAGCGGGCGAACTGGAAGTTCATTCGCTGCAGCATAACGTCCACTCCATACTCCGCTTTCATCCGGTACTCGAACACCTCGAATTGAAGCTGTCCGACCACGCCCAGGATCGTGTCTTCGAAGCCGATCGTCCGGAAAACTTGAATGGTTCCTTCCTCTGTCAGCTGATCGATCCCTTTCTGATACTGCTTATGCTTCATGGCATTCTTGACGGTTACTTTGCTGAACAGCTCGGGAGAGAACGTAGGCAGCTCGTCATAGACTATTTCGGTGGCCTGACTTAACGAATCTCCGATGCGGAAAATTCCCGGATCGTACAGGCCTATAATGTCTCCCGCATAGGCAACGTCTACAATATCCCGGTCCTGGGCCAGAAATTGCTGCGGCTGGGAAAGCTTGATCTCCTTGCCTGCCCTCACATGCTTGACGGACATGCCCCGCTCGAATTTGCCGGAACAGATTCGCAGGAACGCGACGCGATCGCGATGCGCCGGATTCATATTGGCCTGAATTTTGAACACGAACCCGCTGAACTGCTCCTTCGTCGGTTCAATGCGGCCGGCGGAGCTTTCCCTCGGTTCCGGCTTGGGCGCCAGCTGCAGGAAATTCTCCAGGAATGTCTGTACGCCAAAATTGTTAATCGCGCTGCCGAAGAAAACAGGAGTCAGTTCGCCTTGCTTCACCTTCTCCATATCGAACGGATCTCCCGCGACATCCAGCAGCTCGAGATCTTCACACAGCCTTTCGTACAAATAGTCACCGGCGATTTCTTTAATGGCCGGATCGTCGTACCCGCTGACGGGCTGCACCTCTATCTTATCGTGATCGTCCCCCTGGAACAGCTCGATTCGTGTCTTCTCCCGGTCATACACCCCGCAGAATTGCTTGCCCGAACCTATCGGCCAATTCATCGGATAAGAGCGGATGCCCAGCACCTGCTCCAGCTCTTCCAGCAGGTCGAACGGGTTGCGTCCTTCCCGGTCCAGCTTGTTGATGAAGGTAAAAATCGGAATTCCCCGCTGGCGGCAAACCTGAAACAGCTTCTTGGTTTGAACCTCGACCCCCTTGGCCGAATCGATCAGCATGACGGCGCTGTCCGCGGCTGTCAGGGTGCGGTAGGTATCCTCACTGAAATCTTGGTGGCCGGGGGTATCCAGTATATTCACACGGTTACCGTTATAATCAAACTGCATGACACTGGAGGTAACGGAAATTCCCCTCTGCTTCTCGATTTCCATCCAGTCCGAGGTCGCGTGTTTATTCGCTTTCCTTCCCTTAACCGTTCCCGCCAGGCGAATGGCGCCGCCAAACAGCAGAAGCTTCTCGGTTAGTGTCGTTTTCCCGGCGTCCGGGTGAGAAATAATCGCAAACGTCCTTCTTCTGTCAACCTCCGTTTGCAGCTCTTGACTTAATTTAGTCGTCATACGGTGCTATTCCCTTTCCATATATAAATTGTCCCGAAAGATAATGACTTGCACATGATGCTATGCATCTCTTGTTTTCTATTGCTTGCGTTGTACAAGCTTTCGGATAGTTGAACACAGAAACTATTGCCGCTCTCGCTCTGGAAGCACTGGTGATTATTAGGCCCCGCGAGCCAGTTCCACGAGCCAATCGGCTTCCGCGATCCAGGTCCCGTCGCTAAATTCACGGCCCTTCAACAAGACCCGGTCTTCATAAACTTCAACATACAGGCCTTGTGCCGCCTCCGGCCGGGCGTTCTCGTAACGGCGATTCATCACCCGGCTGACCGAGGAATTGTGGAACCAATGGAAGGTTTCCTTAACATAATGGTTCATGCCGTTAGTAAAATCCTGATGCTGATGACCCGAGAACACGAATACGTTCGGGCAGTCTCTCACAATATCGCGAAATTCGTTGGCGCGAATGAGCCGATGCGAGCCTCCATCCTGCCCGGCGGGCGGAAGCGGCTGATGAATCATGACGAAGGCCGGCTTGCCGTCCTTATGCTGCTCCATCTGCTCCTTAAACCAGGCCATCTGTTGGTCGGAATACCAGGCTCCTTCTCCTACCTCCGGCCTCTCCTCTACATATGCCTCCTGAGATAAGAGAATAAGATGAACCCCCTTGATCCATACATCACGATATGGCTTCTCCTGGCCCATAAAGTTGAGGAAGGACTCCCGGGAATCGGCATCCGACTTGCCGTTAGGCATTCCTTCACGATTGAACTGACCCTGCTCATTGATCCAAATATCGTAATAATCATGATTGCCCATGTTCGCATAGAGAGGGGGAAGCTCGAATCTGCCCAGGACTTTTCTTAACTCCTGATAATCCTGCTTGCGTCCATAATCGGTCAAATCACCGGTAATCACAACCGAATCCGGCGGATTAGGCAGCCTCTTCATATCTTCCAATGCTTGAGCCAAATGCTTGCTATGCTCGGGCAGGTCGGGATTAATATGGGGATCGCTTAGGATCAGCAGAGTCAACAGCGGTCCGGTTTCTCCCGCGTTATGGTCTGCTTCGGGAGGAGCCGGCTCCGGGGACGGAGAGGCGGAGGAACCGCCTTGCTCTGAGGAACGGTTGACTGCGCCAAACCATCCTCGCCATAATCCTATACCAAAGGCCGCGGCCACAGCACCAAGGCTCAGCAGCCATTTCAAAAAAGCTCTTCTTGTCACGGCCTCACATCCTTCTATGAACGATCCGTATTTTTTATTATAGTCACTTTTTATTTATCCTGCACCTTTTTCATTGGATATGCCGGCATTTCATAGATAACCGGCCGGCTGAAGCGCTGGTGCTGAAATAAGCCATATTTCGCCGGGGAATGCAGAAAGGCCACCTGCTATTCGCAAGTGGCCCGAACAGGAATGGCGGTCGCCTGTCCTTCCTGCCTTCTCCTATTCGCTGCGATTGGTCACCCAGACCACTTCTGACTCCTGCTGGCCATTGACAGGCCACCAATGGAAGCCGTCCTGCTCCAGCAAAGCCTGGGCCTCCTCCGGCCCCCAGGAGCCTGCCGGATACATTCTGAGATCACTCGCATCCTCAGCCCAAGCCGAAGCGATCTGATCGACATATTGCCAAGCAAGGGCAACTTCATCCCAGCGGGTAAAGTAAGTCGAATCACCCCTGGCCGCATCGAACAGCAGTCTTTCGTACGCTTCCGGCGTATTCAAGCCGACCTGGCAGCTTTGGCAAAAATCCATCGCCACCGGAACGATAACGCCTTCAGAGCCCGGTCTCTTGGCATTAATTTTAATGTAGATGCCTTCCATAGGCTGCACGCGGAACACTAGAAGGTTCGGCTCCAATCCCGTTTTCCTGCCGTGGTATACGTTCTTCGGCATATTTTTGAACTCGACGACGACTTCGGTTGTTTTCACCGGGAGTCGCTTGCCGGTCCGAATGTAGAACGGAACTCCCGCCCAACGGAAATTGTCGACATAGACCTTGGCGGCGAAATAAGTTTCGGTTGTCGAATCGGGATTCACCTTATCCTCCGACCGGTATCCCGGCAGCGGCCGTCCGTTGGCTTGTCCTTCCGTGTACTGTCCACGTATGACATGCTTGCGGACATCCTCTGCGGAGGTGAAGGGTCTTAGAGAACGAAGCACCTTAACCTTCTCGTCGTGGATATCTTCCGGATGAAGACGGCTCGGCGGTTCCATAGCCATCATGGCGACCATCTGGAGCATATGGTTCTGCCCCATGTCACGAAGAGCCCCGGAGTGATCGTAATACCCCCCGCGGTCCTCCACTCCCACTGTTTCTCCAAGAGTAATCTGAATGTTGGCGATATATTTGTTGTTCCAGAGAGGCTCGAAGAACGCATTGGCGAAGCGGATCACATCGATGTTCTGAACCATTTCCTTGCCGAGGTAGTGGTCGATCCGGTATACTTCATGCTCCTCGAAAACTTCCCGGATTTCCTTATTCAGCTTCTCCGCGGAAGGCAGGTCGAATCCGAACGGCTTCTCGATAACGAGACGGTGCCACCCGGCGGTCTGAAGCAGTCCCCCCGCCTTCAGATTGTGGGCAACGCTTCCGAACAAATCCGGGGCCAGCGCCAGATAGAACAACCGGTTACCGGCTATTCCGAACTGCTCCTCCAGCCTTTCCGCCGCTATATTTAATTCGTTGAACGCCTCTACCCGATTGATGTCCAGCGACATATACTCAAAATGCTCCACGAAACGGCCCCATTCCGGATCGTCGGGGGATGCCTTGTACCGAGCGAATTCCTGAATCGAACGGAGCACATCTTCATGAAATTGCTCCCGACTTCTTTCGCGGCGGGCTAAGCCGATGACCGCAAACTTGTCGGACAGCTTGCCTTCCTTAAACAAGCTGTATATAGCGGGAAACAGCTTGCGGCTGGCGAGATCTCCGGTCGCTCCGAAAATAAAGAACAGAACTCCTGTTTCTCTCACTTTTTCCTGATTGGTCTCAAGCATGGTTCATCTCTTCCCTTACGAGGTTATATGTAACGAGCTTACCCGTTTCTATTCCAACAGTTTAGCATATCCGCTCAAGAATCGCCATCGCGGTGAAACAATAAAATGGGCGGGCACCCCCGGTATTCGTCTATTCGCCTGCCGCAATAGGTGAATATACTATTGTGAATTGACTAAGGAGGTGCAAGCAGGTGTACAGAATCTACCCGGTCGATCCAGAAACCTGCCATCCGTTCCGGGGGTATCCGGTTGTAGCTCTTATGAAGGATGGTGCCCGACAAATCGGTATTCTGGGAGGCGTTCACAACGGCCAGTTAATATTGAACGATAACGCTCCATGGGTGGAGCCCGCTGCTGCAAGCAGCAAAGGCAAAACGGCACGCATCCGCAGGAATAAGCGGAAAAAAAGAGCCGGAAGAAGGGCCTCCGGAAAGCCCGCATTTACGGCGGGACTTATTTCCGATGAAGTCGGCTTCGATCAGGGAGCCGAGCCTTGGCCGTTCTATCCGCCGAACCCGTTCGGCAGCCGGGTCGAGCTTGATGCGGACTCGATTGATCAATTATTCCTTATGCCCCTATAGAAGTTCAGGCTTCTTCAGATTACCGGGAATCGGCCCTGTCCTCTCGTCTTGCAGATTCCCGGTTTTTTCTTACCACATTAGAAAGTTTTAAGTTCATTAAAGCATTAAAGTGGAACAAACTTTCTAATTGGCATAAAAAGTTACCTTTAAAACCGGGTTATTCGTCTTCGAAGAGGCTCCGTTAGAAGCTTTTTTTATTCCGTTGATCCGCTGTAAATTATCTGGGGTCGGTGCGATTTAAACATGATCCGTAGAAGTAGAAGATCATCTGGAAGCCCCGTGCACCTTTAACTTCATCCGTAGTAAATTATCTGTAAGCCGTGTGTATCTTAAACGTTGTCGGCGGACAACACGTAATGATATGGCTTCGATATTGGGATACACGAAGGCTATTCAGCATATTCCGATGGTATGAGTAACATTGTTAGCCATTAAGATCCGGTATTACGCACCTGCGTGTATAGTGGTGTAAGACGGAGACTGGTACTCTTCTAGTAATTCTACAAATGCTTATTCAGCAAAAAACAACGGTAAGACGGATAATATTCCGATACCGTATACCCTCTGCGGAAATAAAATTGCTGAGCGAGAGGGTTCGGCTCATCCACAAACAGTTTGACCGTTTGACAGCCTCGTTCCAATCCATATTGCTCCGCCGCCTCCATCAGCTTACCTCCCAAACCTCGGCTCTGAAAGTGCCGGTCGACGGCAAGCATGTCAATATGCAAATCCCGGTCTCGCCGAAAAAAGGAAATAAAACCTGCCGGCTTCCCCTTACGACCGGGAGCTATTACCCATACGATTCCTTGTTGAAGTCTTCGTGAAATTTCCGCCCGGCTGATCCTGGTATCGGGTCTTGCCGCATTGGCATAAGGCAGCAGTTCCTCATACACCATACGATAGATGTACCGGTCATCCTGCTCCCTGTTCCTTGGCCGGATTTGCATCGTCTCACCCCCAGCATTCTCTGCCTTCTTCTATCCTACGCGATGAAGGTGAGCTTTGCTGTAGACCAACGTCATTCCAATCAGGTGGAAATTGTCCTCCTTAATTTATGGCGATGACCGAGTATTTCGCGACGATATTTCTATCGCCATTCGGTGGAAGGCGACAGCGAGTACCTCGAGGTAATCTTCCTGTCGCTATAGTCGGCTAAACACCTAATTTTCGCAAACCGCTGATGCCACGCTTCAAAGACAAGCAAAAGTGCAGGTCATTTTGCAAAAATTCGATAAATCCCGGGAAAGACGAGCAATTCTGCAGGTCTTTCGCCGCCAAAATCGAAAAATCAGCCAATTGGCCGAAATCACCTGCACTTTTGCCGGTCTTTGGCCGATTTCACCCAAAACTCTTCAAAAGACCTGCACTTTTGCCGGTCTTTGGCACCCATGCGGTGTATTGCGAGTCGCTCCACCTTACGGGTCCTCGTCTGTGCGGTATTGATCAGTCGCTCCACTTACAGGCCCTTGGCACTCTGCGGTATTGATCAGTCTCTGCACTTACAGGCCCTTGGAGCTCATGCGGTGTATTGCGAGTTGCTCCAATTACGGGTCCTTAAACTCATGCGGTTGACCCGTTTTTCTGTACTTAGGGCACTCGATTTTCTTCAATTTACAGCTACTTGTCGACGCAATATCGTATAGCCCCCCCCCCCCGCCTGAGCAAAGGGGATAATAGTCCAATAGAGCCGCTGACACTTTTTTCGATCCATATTGCGCCCTTACTGCAAGGACTATTCACTTTCAGGGAATAATGTTACATAAAATTCGAGGGCAACATTCAAATTAACAGTTAAGGTCTTTATTACCCTAATGAACTTGCTTAAATCAAAGGAATGTTGAAGGCATAACCGGTAAGGTCTCAATCGGACAGGATAATACAGTTCTCGGAAGGAGAGGAAATAATGGAAAGCCACGGGGACCCGCACAAAACGTCTGCAAACAATAAGAGTCAGTCATTATTCGCCGCCTGGATCAGTCTGATCAGCAATGCTTTATTAACGGTCATCAAGCTGGCGGTGGGCTGGTTATTTCATAGCCAGGTGCTTGTTGCAGATGGCGTACATAATGCGGGGGATTTGATTGCTTCGGCAGCCGCCCTCGGCTCGATGAGAATCTCCAATCGCCCGGCCGACAAGGACCATCCCTACGGGCATGGCAAGGCGGAAGTGATCGGTGCCGGACTCGTCGCTATCATCCTGGCGATTGCGGCTGTTTGGATAGGCTACCATTCGTTCGAGGCGCTGCTTGGCCCGCCGCTAACAGGCGCCCATTGGATAGCTCTAACCGCAGCCGCCGTTTCGCTTGTCTGGAAGCAGTTATTGTTCCTCTATACCATCCGGCTGGGCCGCAAGACAAACAGCAAAGGCTTGATAGCTACAGCGTATGACCATCTCGCCGATGTCTATGCTTCTATAGCCGCCGTCATCGGGATCGGGCTGGGAATGGTGGGAGCGGCCTACAATATTGCCTGGCTCGGCTATGGAGATCCGGTTGCGGGAATCATAGTCAGCCTGCTGGTGCTGAAGCTGGCTTGGGATATGGGGAAGGAAGCGATAGATATTTTGATGGAAAGAACAGTGGATCCGGTCAAGCTGAGGCAGTTTGAGAGCATTGTCCGGTCATATCCCGAGGTGAAAAGAATAGACCGTCTTCGTGCCCGTGAGCACGGCCATTACATTCTTGTGGATTTGCGGATCGGTGTTCCCGGCACAATGACTGTACAGGAAGGACATAATATCAGCAGAGAAATCAAACATTCGATCATGGAGGCTCACGAGGAGGTGGATGAGGTCCTGGTGCACCTTAATCCATGGTATGAGCTATCCGGGGAGGAACAACCGTCTGATGAAAAAGATTTCTTTAAGGATGGGAAATGAATGGAGCTAGGAGGCTTCCTTTGCTTACGGCCAGCATGGACCTTCTTTTTCTAAATCCCCCTAGGGATGGCCCATTATGGGATTTTACTTGAAGTATTTCTTGCGCACCAGCCATAGGAAGGGTACTGACACGATAATAATGACGGCAATGACAACGATTTTAGTATAATTCATAGCGAGACCCCTCCGCTTTATTAAATGTAAAGCTCTTAACGGAGCTACTTTCGATGATGAATAACCCGGTCTTAGTTGTAACTTTCCATGCCAATAAGTATCTTTATTTACGACGCATCAATGCTGTAAAGAACTTTAAGATCTTATGTGGTATGTAAAGCCCTTAACGGAGCTCTGTAAATACAAAAGCGACGTATAACCTTCGAAGCTTATACCGGGTACTTGCGGGCCCAGGGACTGGAGATGAACAACCCGGTATTAGAGCCAGCTTTTCATGCCAATAAAAGAAAGAACTCCTGCCGGAGTGATCGAGGCCAAACTACCTCGTTGATGGAAGATGTTGATGTCCGGAAATAGAAAATCTTCCATTCCGTTAACATGACTATATTGTAACGGGGGAAGCCGGAGTAGTCAAAGCTATATACCTTTTCATCAAAGAACCCTGGTGAACTTCTCAGGCATTAGTCCGCCAAACCGTGCTTATGTGCATAGATCGCCGCCTGGGTCCGATCGTCCACACCCAGCTTGGCCAGAATGTTGGTGACATGGAACTTGACGGTTTTAATTCCGATAAACAGCTCGTCAGCGACTTCCTGGTTGGAATGCCCCTTGGCAATCAGACGAAGCACTTCCATCTCTCTGTCCGTCAAATCATGATGGGGAGCCTGCTCCTGTTTGGGCTGCCGGAACCGGTTCATAATCTTGGTGGCCACCTGAGATTCCAGAATGGGCTGCCCTTTGGCCGCGGCGCGGATAGCCTGAGCAATCTCCGAAGCTCTGGACGTTTTCAGCAAATAGCTGAAGGCTCCGGCTTCGATGACCGGATACATTTTCTCATCGTCCAAATAGCTCGTCAGTACAATTACTTTGCAATCCGGATAGATCTGCAGCAGCTTGCGGGTGGTCTCGATCCCGTCCATTCCCTCCATAACCAGATCCATCAGAACGACATCGGGCTTATACTCCTGCGCCAGACGAATTCCGTCCATCCCGTTGCTGGCTTCGCCGACTACCTCAATTCCTTCCTCCGTTCCCAGAACAGCAGCCAATCCGATGCGTACCATCTCGTGGTCGTCCACCAGCAGAACTTTAATGGGTTGCTCCATCTTCCACTCTTTCTCCTTTCTCATTGTCCATAATCGGAATGCGGATTTCGATGCGCGTTCCTCTGTTGGGTGCCGTAATTACGTTCATCGAGCCCCCGATTTCATTGACACGCTCTTTCATCGATACGAGTCCGTAGGAGGCCAGCTTCTTCTCGTCCAGAACGAAGCCCACCCCATTATCACGGATGGATAATCGCACTCCTTCCGGAGGCTGCAGCAGCTTGATTTCCATCTTCGTTGCTTTGGAGTGGCGCAGCGTGTTCGACAGCGCTTCTTGCACGATGCGGAACAGGTGGTCCTCTATCCCTTTGGGAAGCTGGATTTCATCGTCCATCTCCCAGTAAATCTCGATCGGTGTCTTGGCTTGCAGCTCCTTAAGCAGCTCGATCAAGCCTTGCGCCAGACGCTTGCCTTCCAGATGAACGGGCCGTAAATGCAGGAGCAGCGCCCTCATCTCGGATTGAGCCACGGAAGACATTTCCTCGATGAGATGGATTTGCCGCTTCGCCCGGTCGAAGTCTTTGTCCAGTGTACGGCCAACCGCAGTGGCTGTCATCGAAATGGCAAAAAGCTGCTGGCTGACCGCATCGTGCAGATCTCTGGCAAGCCGCTGCCGCTCCTCTATGACCGCCGAATATTTTGCTTTCTCGGCAAGCTGGGCGTTGTCGTTGGACAGCCTCTGGAGCGAACTGATCTGCTCCTCCCATTTCTTGCTCACCCGGTTAAGCTGTTCTCCCAGCCGGCCGATTTCATCTTCTCCAAGCGGAGGCACCTTGCGGGACAGGTTTCCTTTTTCAAACAGAAGCATGATTTCCCTCAACTGCTCTATCCGCATGCTGATTCGGCTGGCCTGCCAATATCCGAATACGGCGCCGACGGCAATGACGGCCGCCAGCAGAACAAAACCGATAACGATAGCATCCTTCCATTTTTCCGGTGTGTCAAGATATCCGTAGGTGTACAAAATATAGAGAATAATAACGAAAAGAAGAAGACTGAAAAGAATAGACTCCCCCATAGTTCTCCATATCATATTGGTTAGTCTGTTCTTCAAGCTCCAGTCCCCCTCTCTTCAAGGAAATATGCATCCATCCTTAGACAACCTTAATATCTATATCGGCTACAACATAGGATACTACAAATTTAACCCGGTTTTCGCAAATGTCATAGTTCGGAGATTTCCAGCTCAGCTTGTTCAGCATTCCCTCTTCTTTACGATGCGGAACATCAATCTGTCCGAAGAGCACCGAGCTTTCAATGGAGACTCCGACATCCTCGGGGACAATCAGGTCGATATCGGCAATGACCCCTTGCAGAACGACGGTCACTTCCTTCTCTTCGAAGATAGCGAGCGACAGGTCCATATGCATTTCCCCGATCAAACTCCATTGGCTCAAGTTATTCAGAACCCAGGGGCCTTTATCATACTTCACACTGTCTATAATCCGCTGCTTATGCCGGACATTCGATTCTTTGGGCTGCTGCTTGGACTTTAAGTAGAAGAGTCCGAGAAAAATAAAGATCAGGGCGACGACAATCGTCATCTTGTCTCCCATGATGAACAGCAGGCCAATCGCCAGCATGACGTAGCCTCGTTTCTTGGCATCCGATTGAATATATTGAACACCTAGAAAAATAAGGAAAAGGGCGACAATGGCTTCAAACCCGAATACATGCTGCACAAGCAAAAATACCCCAGCACCGATAAAAAGAAGATAGGCATTGCGGTTTCGGTTTGTTTTCTGATCCTCCATGTCGCACCCCCCTGCAAGTCATATGCCAAGTAGTAGGTAAGTAATTACAGTGGAGAAAAGCCATAAGGCCTCCGTTTGCCGCCCAATGGCTTTTCCTCCCATAGCATACCACATTGGATATGTCCGTCAATACTATTTTGCTTCTGTTTCCGAATTGTCACCCGCTGTTTCCGCCGGAGCGGCTGCGGTAAAGCCCAGCTTTTCTTTCAATTGGCTCAATTGTTCGTCCACGGCCTGCTTCTTCGCCAGATCAACGGTCCCGGTTCCGTAAGAGGGGCCTGCCGGTGTGTAGCCATAAGGCTTGCGGCTGATTTCCGCTTCCACTTCCAGCTGCATGATCTTCTCTTCCATGCGGTGGAAGCCGCGCAATGCTTTGCCTCCTCCGATCGTTCCGTTATAGACGACCTCGGACATTTGCTTCTTCGCCTTGGCCAGTTGGGCGCGGGATACGAGCTCGTTGCGCTTGTTGCGCATTTTGTAGAACTCATCCTTCATCTCATGGAGCTGCTTCATCAGCTCGTCAGCCTGGCTCTTGGATTGGTAATGCATTTCGCCATATTCGGTCACTTTCTGATCGTAATACAGTTTTTCCTCGAGCGCTTGTCTCGCTATCGCTTCCTGACCGTTCTTCAAAGCCTCGGCCGCTTGCCGCTCCCGCTCCATGCTGTAGCGTTCGGCCTCTTCGACACGCTGGCGCAGCTTGCGTTCGTTGGCAATTTGCTTCGCGACGGTTACTTCAGCCTGTGCTATTTCCTCCTCCATATCTCTCAAATACTGGTTAAGCATTACAATCGGATCTTCCACCTTATCCAACACTTCATGAATAGATGCCTTCGTCATATCTTTAATTCTCGAAAATACTCCCATTGTTACACATCTCCCTTCTCGTATTTAGCCACTTTGGCTCTTAATTCTTCGATTTCTTTCTGTAAAGCCTTCTTCTCAATATCTTTCATCATCTCATCCAGATCGGACGGTTTCGGCTGCGGCGGCTCATATTTCGGAGCGGATTGGGTATAAGGACCGCTATAGCCGTAAGAATGCGGGTTCCCGCCGGGCATTCCGAACGTAGGTCCTCCCAGGTCCGGCTCCTTCGGTACGACCATGCTGGCGATGAAGTAAAGCAGAATCAAGGTGCCGCTGGAGAATACTGCCGTGACTACCACAACGAGCCTCACCAGAGTCGAGTCCACATTCAACATTTCCGCCAGTCCGCCACACAGACCGAACAGCTTGCTGTCTTTGCGTGAGCGATACAACTTTTTCATTGCTTGGTCCAACCCTCCTTCTCCAGCTTACGCTTTAATTGCTCCATCTCTTGATCCAATGCCGACTTAATGGTGTTTCCTGCCTCGTACAGAGCTTCTTTCGTCACATCCCTGACTTCCTTCAACGATCTGGCGACCATCTCCATATCGGAGACTCGCTCCTCCAGGCGATTGAACATCCGGTAAGTATATTCCGTTCCCCCACCCCCACTGAGCCGTTCGTTCAACTTCTGCTGCAAGCGGGCCGTTTCCATTCTGGCCTGATAGTAGCTTCGCTTGGCCGCTACCTCCTGATAGTCCGCCCGCAAGGATCGGAGTTGATCCTCCAGTTCGGCAATCGGGCCTCGTGCATTCTCATACAGTTCCAGATATCTTAAATAAGTTTCTTCCTGCGTCATCTTCTCCTGTAATGCCAGCCGGGCGACTTCCTCTTCTCCGGCCTTCAGGGCGAGCATGGCTTGCTGCTCTCTCTTCTCCATCACTTCTTTGGCTGTCATGTATTGCCGCTTTAATGATTCCGCATGGTGTACGCATTGGGAGTACAACCTCTCGGATTGTTGAATCTGCTCCCGTTGGGTTGCGAGATACTGATCGATCAAGCGTACCGGGTCCTCGCTTTGCTCTAGCCTGTCGTTTAGAGTTGCCACGGTAATATCCCGCATTCGTCTAAGTATGCTCATAGAACTTCCTCCTTCTCGGTATTTCCTAACCCCCGTTCATGCATCAGTAACTCCGGCCGGTTCCCTTCAACATCGAGGCACCGTATGCGATCATCGCAAATGCGATAATCAGACCGATTAGCCAGGAGAACTTGCCGATCAGAATGAGGATACCCAGGAGAAGAACAATTCCTCCGAGAATTTTGCGGCCGCTCTGAATTCCGAAATATCCAAGAGCGATCATCGCAATCGGGATCAGGTATCCCATCAGGCCACCCATGTGAAACCCGATTTTATTCAACAGAATCAATGCTCCGCAACCGATAAGCAGAATGGCAAAACCGCTTTTACCGTCAAGCTTCATAATAATTCACCGCCTCTCTTTTTGCTTCTCTTCTTGTTCATGTCTTTATTCTAGGTCATTTCAGGATTCGTCAAAACGGACCCTCGTCGGTTTTTGGTACTGGACCAAAGTCGGGGGACAAGCTGAACCCCGGTCAGACCCGGCACTGGACCCGCATCGTCACGCTTCCCGATATAGCAGAACAGCCCTCTCCCGGAGAACCGGAAGAAGGCTGTTACCGCCGTCAGATCTATTGGACGTCCCTTCTGGCAAATATCCAGTTGGCCAACACATAGAGCACAATGACATAAACGACAATGACCGTCAAGGAAAATCCCAGAGTCATCCCTTCCTTGAAAGGACGGGCTCCTGAACTGATTAGCGTGTTTTTGGAGTATACCGTTAAATCCGTATTGGCGAAGATAATAAACTTCGACCACTCATACTTTGACAATAGCCCGGTCAGTACCCCGCCGATGAAATTGGCCACGATCGAGATGCTGATAGCCAGTCCCAGACTTTTGAAGACAACCGCCATGAAGAAGGACAGAGTGACGAAGAATACAAGACCGGGAAGCTGGTATAGAATGCCGCCCAGGACGCTGCCGGGAGTGGCTCCGCTGTTGTCGACTCCAAAAAGAATCGTGCCGAGCAGAAGACTGAAGACATAGAGAATCGCATAAGTAGCCAGAAGCAGAAGAAGCAGCGTGACATATTTGGAGCCCAGAATGGCCGCGCGGCCGGCCGGACGGATCAATAGCTGCTTGATCGTTCCGTCGCGGTACTCATCCGTTATGATTTGCGCTCCCATGACCATCATATAGATGGTAATGAAAATGCCGAAGGCCGTATTCATATAGTTAGTAAAATCGGCTGCCCCTATATTGTCGGCCAGACTTTTCAGGAAAAAGAAAATGATCAGCCCGGCCAGCAGGACAAACGTGATAAGAAACAGATAGAAAAACCAGCTCTGCCTTTTGCTATTAATTTTCATCCATTCGTTCTGGATCAGTGACACAAAACCCATCATTGCCGCTCCCCTTTCGTAAGGGACAGGAACATGTCCTCCAAAGTTGGAGACATCGTCCGGATTTGGTACAGGAGAATGCCTTCCTTGCCGAGCAGCGTAACTACCTGCGGAATGGTTTCCCGGTTGATTTCAATCGTCACCCGGTTATCCTTCTTCTTCACTTCCCCATAGGCTTCCAATAGCAAGGCCGCTTGATCGGCGTTGCTTACTTCGAACACGACCGGGTAGACCATCATGTCTTCCGCTTCGCCATGAAGCTGGCGTTCGTCGACAAACTGGCCGTCTTTAATGATAACGACCCGGTCGCACATCAATTCAATCTCCGACAGCAGATGGCTGGATACGACGATGGCTATATTCTCCTCTGAGGCCAGCCTGCGCAAGTAATCACGAAGCTGCCTTATGCCGCTAGGGTCCAGTCCATTGGTCGGTTCATCCAGAAGCAGAATGGACGGCCGGTGCAGCAAAGCCTGGGCGATGCCAAGCCGCTGCTTCATCCCCAAGGAATAGGTCTTCACCTTCCGGTGGATCGCATCCTCTAAGTCCACCAGACGGACAATGTCCATCATCCGTTCGCGGCTGACAGGATTCCGGCTCATTCTCGCGAAGTGGATCAGGTTCTTCCACCCGCTCATATACCCATAAAGCTCGGGCGTTTCGACAATGGCTCCGACGTGGGTCATCGCCTGGCTCCGCTCGGTTCTAATGTTATGGCCGGCGATATAGATATCGCCTTCCGTAATGGAGATAAGTCCGACCATCATGCGGATGGTCGTCGTTTTACCGGAGCCGTTCGGCCCGAGGAAGCCGTAAATCTCTCCACGGCGGACCGAGAAGGACAGCTTCTTGATAATAGGCTTGCCGTTTATGGTTTTGGATACGTTCTTCAATTGCACTACCGTTTCGTTGGACATGTCCTGCCCCCTTTATTTGAATTTAACGGAGCCGCATACGCGTAGTTTGAGACTGCCGATTAATGGTTTACAACCAAAAATCATGCGAAAATGCTGCATGGTTTGGTTTTAACGGACCCTAGAAACCTTAATCGTTCCAAAATGGCCTTTCGGTCATTTTAACGGAATCGGATGACCTTATCCCCAAGAAATGCATGCGAAAGTAGGAGAATTCCAAGCAATAAGCGCAGCTGAGTCCGTTAGTCTAAAGAAACCGCCTATTTTGACGAAATAGGGTCTCCCAGGTCCGTTACGTTTTCGCTGCTGAACTTTTCACTAGTACAACATCCTTTTTGTACGCCTTTCCCACAATGAATCGACAGCCTCAGTTTGTCCATTATACTGGAAATAATATCTTGCATGAAGCTTGATGAGAGACGATATCCGTTACCTGCCAAGCAATATCCAGCCTCCGGGAAGTGATTTGATTCCCCTGCTAATTCCCCAGGACAGAGTAAAGATAATGAAAAATCCGCCGATAGTCAACCAGAGATACGATAGGCTTCCTGGCGGGGCGGTCCAATAAGCGCGGTAGACCGACAGGAGCACAGGATGAACAAAGTAGATTCCGAAGGAGACTGCGCCAATGGATGTCAGAAACCGGCTGATGCCTTTATAATTCGACAGGTGCCTGCACAGCACCAGCAATCCTGCAGCCGCGGCTACTCCGTATAGATGGAATAAAACCGCCTCCGTTTCCCAGCCGAATTTAATCCCGTAGCGGCTTACGACATGAAGCAGAGTATACGCGCTCCCAACGGCAACTGCAGCCGCAGTCGCCACCCAGGAATACGAATCGAGCCATTGCCGGAAACGGTCGTAATTCAAGCCGATCCAGCCCCCTACTGCAAAGACGAAAGCATAAGTAACGGCAAGGGAAGCGCCATGCTCCAGACCGCCGCCGTAATAACGATAGGCATAAGCTCCGGCCTGCAGCACCAGGCCAATCCATGGCAATGCCTTGCCTAACGAAGGAAAGCGGTGAATCAACGTCATCAGAATCGGAAACACAGCGTAAAACTGAATGATGATAACCATGAAATAAAGATGATAGCTGGAAGTTCCCCACAGCAATTGGTCCAGCAGCAGGTCCGGTGTCAAAGCGCTGAGCGGAACAGTTTTGTAGAACCACGGATTGAAGTAGGAATAGAACAACGACCATAAGAGGTAAGGGATAACAATAAATTGGAGCCTTTTGCGGTAGAAAGAAATGGCTTCCGATAAGCTCCAGTGCTTGCTGTAGCGATAGAACAGCACAATTCCGCTCAGCAGTATAAAGATTGGTACGGCAAAGAGGCTTAACCGGTTCACCAGCAAGTACAATAATTGGGACCGGCTGCCTAGCGCCGCCTCCACAGTTGCTCCGGCTGTTGCGTGAATGATAACGACAGCCCCGATGGCAAAGGCTCTTAGCAGCTCCAGCTCACGGATTCTGCCTGCGGATTTACCGCTCTTTCCGGATGAGGAGGCAGATCCTGTGTCAGCTTCCGTAGGCGCTGCTATGGCTGTAGATTGTTCCATATAATGGCCTCCTATAATGCTGTAGCATTTAATATGAGTGGGATGTTAGTACCATCATTAGGATCCGGCAGGTTCGGCACGGCACGGTTCGGCACGGCTCGGCCCATTTCGGTTCCGGACATTCTTCCATAAGATCAGTTTCGGGATTGCTTCTATTTTAATAATGAACATGGTATTCTCCCTATAAAAGGATCCACCAATAAATGAATGAAAGCCGGTGAAAGGTTATGAAATCAATTTATCTGGAGCGTTTAAATGTTCTGCAATCCTACATGGACCAGAAGGCGCTGGATGCTATCCTTATTACTCTTCCCAAGCACGTATATTATTTAACCGGATTTGCCTCGGAGCCCCACGAGAGATTCCTGGGACTTATAGTTATTCGGCAGGAAGAACCTTCGCTGCTCGTTCCGGAATTGGATCGCGAAGCGGCGGCGCAGGCTGCCGGCTGGTTAACCATTCATACCCATCTGGATACGGATAATCCCTACCTTCTGCTTAACAAACTGCTGCCCGCTTCCATAAGAAGGATCGGGCTGGAGAAGAAGCATCTAACCGTGCATCAGTACGAAGCTTTAGCCGCGGCCTTGGAAAACCGTACTTATACGGATGTGGATCAGACGCTCCTGGAAATGCGCAAGATCAAGTCGCACGACGAGCTGGAGCGGATCAAGCATTCCATCCGCCTCATTGAGCAAGTGCTGGAGCACGGAGTGAAGCTCGTAAAGCCCGGAATTACGGAGCTCGACTTGGTTGCCGAGCTGGAATACCGGATGAAGGTGCTGGGTGCCGACGGCCCGGCCTTCGACACAATGGTACTGGCTGGCGAGAAATCGGCTCGGCCTCACGGCCAACCCGGTAATAGAGCAATCCGGGAAGGAGAGCTGCTGCTGTTCGATCTTGGAGTTTATGCGAACGGCTACGCCTCCGACATTACAAGAACTTTCGCCGTAGGGGATGTTTCTGACGAACTATCTACTATATATAATGCCGTTCTGGAAGCCAATCGCCGTGCCATTGCAGCGGTTCGTCCGGGGGCTCCTCTATCCGTTCTGGACCGGACGGCCAGACAGTATATTGAAGAGCAAGGCTTCGGACCGCATTTCATGCACCGTCTTGGGCATGGACTCGGACTGGACGTCCATGAATATCCATCCGTTCACGACCGGAATGATGACCCGCTGGAAGAAGGGATGGTGCTAACCATAGAACCGGGGATTTATTGGCCCGGCAAGGGGGGGGTCCGCATAGAAGACGACATAACTGTAACCGCCGACGGCTGCGAAGTGCTGACCGCCTTTCCTAAAGAATTAACCATTATCGGTTAACAAGCATCGGAAATTATAAAATTTCCTGTCCCGGGCTCCCGGGTTATCTGTACTTAATACTGTATCCTGCAGTCTCCCGACTGACAATTAGAAAACCCATTTGTTATCATCTTATACTCCGGTTGGAGCAGCAAAGTTTCTATTCCCCAGGTTGAAGACCCGTTCCTGCTGCGAATGGGGTCTTCTTGCTTTTTGTTGGGGATTTGCAGGGCCCTGTTTAGGAGCTTTTCTTTATTGTTCCTGGTTCAATAATAGTCCATCAGATAAGTCGTCCGGTCAGGAAGCCGATCTTCCAGAAGCTTGACGGCCTCTGCGGTGCCTTGCAATCTCCCGGCGCGATGCAGCATGGCCGGTCTGCGGTATCCCACCAACATCGCGGTCAAGGTTTGAATATCGCAGGTTAGCTGTGCTTCCTCCCGGCCGGCATCAGCCTCATCGGCAGACGGCCCGGACCGCTTAACTTGCGCTGATCCTTCTTCATCGATCTCGATTGAGAATATCCCCTGATTCCAGGACGCATAGCGATCTTCTAATGCAAGGGTAATCCGGGTCCGCTCGCCTGCAGGATTAAACCGGTACTCCTTCACAAAAGCTTCCGCATCGACAATTCTGGCCATAAAGTAAGGAACCGTCTCCTGCTTAAAACGCGGATCATGCAGCAAAAAAGGAAGCTCATCATCCGATGGCGCTCGCAGGCATACTTTGCGGATCATGGAATCATGATTCGCGATGAATTTCCAGAGCGAGGCTCTCGCTTTCTCGTCCAGAAAGACCATCTCATGAATAGTCATGATGCTGTCCGCTACCTTATACATCATATACCCTGCCGGCTGGTCAGCCTCGTTATAATAAACCGCTGCAGTGCCTTTGGCGTTTTTCCATATACGGTTTTCCCACCATTCGTCGGTTCTTTCAAGCATACCGTTGTACGATGCCGCGTAGGACTCATATATGGCCTTGATCAGATTCCGGTCCTCTGTTCTTTCAATTCGCCCTTCTATTGTAAACTGATGGGGCAGATGTCTGGATTCAAGCTCATAATTTTGATACTCCACATAGGTTTCCCAACCGAATTTGCGATAAAATGAAAATTCAAAAGGATGAAGACAACTTAAACTCAAGCCTTGTTCCTTCATAATATGAAACGCGTTGACGAGCAGCTTCCCCACCATACCCTGGCGGCGGTATTCCGGCCAAGTGGCCACGGAGGCTACCCCGGCGAATTTCGTCCGCTTGCCGTTAATCCACGTCGCCATCGGATAGATGGTCATCTTCGCTGCAAGCTTGTCCTCGATGAAATACCCCCACTGCTCTCCGGGCTTGGCCGAAGCTATTCTCTCTGCACGTTGTTCCGGGCTCAGTTCATATTGAAAAGCGAATTCCGACAGTTTAATGCTGTCAGGCAATTCCGCTTGAGTCAATGGTCTGATATTTTCCCTCATCTATATATCCCCCTATTCTGCTAAAGCTTCCGAAGTTCGACAGATCTTGATATGCCGACAGTATAAATCTTATCATGGACATTTGTTTTTACAAAGTCTTCCTTGCGCATGAATTGTTCCGTACCACGCCCTAAAGAGACAGCCCTTCCGGCTACCCCAAAACAGAAAGAAAGAAGCCTACAACCAACGGGGTTATAGGCTATTAGAAAATATATATATCATAAAAAGGGGGGTCGATATTTAGTATAGGCGATGAACATTAACAAAGCATGAAATTAAAATTACATTTGTGTTACAAAGATTGGAAAAAAAGAGTAAAACATC
This sequence comes from Paenibacillus residui, assembly GCF_042677205.1. NCBI lineage: Bacteria > Bacillati > Bacillota > Bacilli > Caryophanales > Paenibacillaceae > Paenibacillus > Paenibacillus residui. The sequence goes on along the minus strand of NZ_JBHTIU010000008.1, from coordinate 89,826 downwards.
AATTTAACCAAAGTTCTTAGCGGAGCGGTTTGAAAATAAATCACCACGTATTCGATAAAAATCTATCTGGATAAATATAGCTTAATAGAACCAAAACTTATGGATTTTAACCTTTTTGAAACCTTTTTTAGAAAAATAATTCTAAAGTCCTATAAAATTGAATATTATGGTAAAAATAAATATTTTTTGGAATATACTGTCGAAAAATTGGAGAAAATTCAGTCTTTTTGTTGTCCAAAAATAGTTCCTTCGGCCTATGGATTTATGAAAGCGGTTAAATGGAAAACTGGTAAAATACCAATTGGTAATATCTACTACTCTTTTGCCATGAAATCCTGTGTTATAGTTTTGGAGCAAGCCCACAATTGGTAATTTAGGAGGAGGATAACTTAAATCATTGCTGATCTGGATAAATTTAGAAGAAAAATAAAATTTGGATATCATTAAAACCAAAATTCATTCGGAGGTACTAGCTGAAAATGAAAAAGAAAGTCGTAACTTGTATAATTGCCGCTTCGATTGGACTTAGTGCTATTCCTTTTCAAGCGATGGCCGCTACCGATGGACAAGGGACTTTAAAAGTCGTAAATAGCGTGAATTTTCGTACCGAACCTAGCGTGAAAAATAACCAGATCCGTTATTTGAAGCCGGGTGAAACTTTAGATATAGTAGGTCAGCCTAACTCCTATTGGTATAAAGTTAAAGATCAAAATGGAAAGATCGGATATGTTTCTTCTTCATCCAAATATGTCAGTGCAGCGAACCAGCCGTCCAACGGCGGAACCTCCTCGGCGAATGCCGTGTCCAAGCCTTCAACTTCTTCTTCCGCTAAAGTAGAGAAGGTGATCAGCACCGGAATGAAATACTTAGGAACCCCTTATGAATTTGGTTCCAACCGGAACAGTACGAAGACTTTTGACTGTTCGGATTTCGTTCGCCATGCTTTCAAACAAGCCCTGGGAGTCACCCTGCCTTCCGATTCCAGGAAGCAAGCCGATTATGTCAAGAAAAAAGGGCATACCACCACTAACTGGAGAAACTTGAAACGCGGTGACCTCATGTTCTTCATGGATTACAAAGGTTCCTCCGCTTCGTCTTATAAAGGAATCAACAAATCCAAACAGAGAATCAGCCACGTCGGCATCTACCTCGGAGATGGCAAAATTCTTCATACTTATTCCGTTAAATCCGGCGGGGTACGCGTGGACAGCATCGCTGGGAAACATTGGGAACACCGCTTCGTGTTCGGAGGTTCTGCACTATAATGTTCTTGCAAGCTTGGCCATCGGCCAAGCTTCTTCCTATTATACTATAGATACGGCAAAAGACAGCTTCCATTCGATTGCCAAATGATAGAATATCCGCCGCCTCAAGCAAAGGCTCTACCTCGCCTCCAGATGCCGGGTGCAGTTATAGAGAAGGCAGCTCCAATTCTCCTCGGTATGCTGCAGTACACAGATTGACGTATTGCTTAGCTTGGAGATTTCCCGGTCGCGGATCAGTTCTCCCATTGTCGCCCTTATCCAGGCTCCATGACTGACAACCAGCACCCTGTCCTCAGGATGCTTGACCGTAATTTCTTTCATAAAGCTGAGGCTTCGTCTAAGCACATCCTGTAGGGTTTCCTCACCGTGATCTATCTCCCTCCAGTTGGGGCCCCACCTTTCGATTCTTTCCTCTTCCGTAGTTCCGTCCAAATCTCCATGGGATTTCTCCCGCAATCTGGCATCATAGCCGGTCACCTTCATCCCCATCGCCTCTGATATGATCTCCGCTGTCCGGCTCGCTCTTGCGAGGTCACTCGTATAGATATAATCCCAATGCTCCTGGGCCAACCGTTCCCCAAGCAGACGCGCCTGACGAATACCTTCCTCGTTCAGAGGAATATCATGCTGTCCCTGTGCCCTTCCTTCCAGATTCCAATCCGTCACTCCGTGCCGGACCAAGCCTATCGTTGTCATATTTTCTCCCCCGCCGTCCACATATTCTAATATGTACTTCCAGTCAGTTCACCAGCAACGCGCCTAAAATGAAGCCTGTCCAGGCCAATCCCAGCCCGGCTCCATAGCTTAATCCCAAGTAGACAAGCAGCGATTTCCGTCGGCCGGCCAATATCAGCTTAACATTCTCTACCTTAAACGTGGAGAACGTAGTGTAGGCTCCCAGAAAACCCGTTCCGAACAGCATTCCCGCCCAAGTACCGGACAAGCCCATCCCGGTAATCACTCCCAGTAAAAATGAACCGGATAGATTAACAAAGAGAGTTCCCAAAGGGATGGAAGAAGGAAATCTGCGAGTAGCCCAAGTGGACAGCACATATCTGGAGACGGCGCCGCAGAATCCTCCGATAGCTATCCATAACCCCGCCATAATCAACTATCCTCCCGATCTCTGCGGTTTGAGCGGAGGTTCCCCAACCTGTAACCGGCCCAGGCAGCAGCTAGTCCTCCCCATAGACTGGAGAGAAAATATATCGCAGCCGTCCCCCATTGGCGGTCCGCCAGAAGCTGAATCGACTCTACACTAAAGGTAGAGAAGGTTGTAAACGAGCCAATCAGGCCGGTTCCTGCCGCAGTCATCAACCAGAACGGAAGGAGGCTTCTATTCATCCCCCAGGCAGTCAACCAGCCAAGCATAAAGCAGCCTATCAAATTAACGGCTAATGTCCCCGGATAAGAATGTCCTCCCGCTGCCATTGCTATGCCATACCCTAAATAATATCGGGCCAAGGCGCCGGCCGCACCGGCCACCCCAACAGCGGCACAGGTTAATGTCCATTCGCGTCTGCCCAAGTTTGCGCCCATCTCTGGACCTCATCCATCACCGGTTTCAATTCTTTTCCTTTAACCGTGAGTTCATATTCTATTCTTACCGGCATCTCCGGAAAAACTTTGCGTTCTACAATTCCGGCCGCCTCCAGCTCTTTGAACCGCTCCGACAACATCCGGTCACTCATGGCGGGAATTTGATCGGAAATATCTTTAAACCGCATAGGGCCATCCATCAGCACATGAATGATCAAACCGGTCCACCGTTTGCCGAGCAGCTCGAAAGCCGCTTCGAATTTAGGACACAGTTGTTTTCCCTCCATGCTTATCAACTCCTTCTCTTCTTATTTTATCATAGTGGTGCGCTGGAGTGGCGGGAAACCATTACCGATGAAAAAAAATAAGTACAACCTAACAGGTTCATTCCTATTCTCATAATTGCCCATTCCTTCAATGTTTACTTGCATTTCCTGTTTAAAATCAGTATGATGGATTACAATACAATTATTAATAAGATGTGGCTGAGATGGATCTATAGTATCTGAACTCCTTCTGCATAAGCGACCCGGGGGCGGTGAAAGCCCGGGAGAAGCTTCAGAGAAACGGCAATCCGGAGCTGCTTGCTCTAAGAGGGGATACGCCTGGAACGGCGTGTCAACTAGGGTGGAACCGCGGGTGCACAAGCTCTCGTCCCTAGGCATGTTTCATGCCACTGGGAGGAGGGCTTTTTCATTTGCCGTCAAGCCCCCACATCTTTGTAAGCGATGGAAAAAGGAGAGAGCATCAATGACAGTATCGATGGAACAGATTGTAGCATTAGCCAAGCATCGCGGATTTATTTTTCCCGGATCGGAAATCTATGGGGGACTCGCGAATACTTGGGACTACGGCCCATTGGGTGTGGAGCTGAAAAATAACATCAAACGCGCTTGGTGGAAAAAGTTTGTCCAGGAATCCCCTTATAACGTAGGGCTGGATGCCGCCATCCTGATGAATCCCAAAACTTGGGTAGCTTCCGGGCATATCGGCAATTTCAACGATCCGATGATTGATTGCAAGCAGTGTAAAGCCCGCCATCGGGCGGATAAGCTGATTGAAGAAGGGCTCGCTCAGCAAGGAACGGAAATCATTGCCGACGGTCTGTCATTCGATGAGATGGCCGAGTTGATCAAGAAGCATAACCTGGCTTGTCCGGATTGCGGCAGCCATGATTTTACCGATATTCGCCAGTTTAACCTCATGTTCAAGACGTTCCAAGGGGTAACGGAATCCAGTGCGAACGAAATCTATATGCGCCCGGAGACGGCCCAAGGTATTTTCGTCAATTTCAAGAACGTTCAGCGCACAATGCGTAAAAAAGTGCCTTTCGGAATTGCCCAAATCGGCAAGAGCTTCCGGAACGAAATTACGCCCGGCAACTTTACTTTCCGCACCAGAGAATTTGAGCAGATGGAGCTGGAGTTCTTCTGCAAGCCGGGAGAAGATTTGCAATGGTTTGAATATTGGAGGGAATTCTGCCGTAAATGGCTGCTCGATCTCGGTATAAGAGAGAACAATATCCGGCTGCGCGACCATTCACCGGAGGAACTGTCCCACTACAGCAATGCAACGACGGACTTCGAGTATCTGTTCCCGTTCGGCTGGGGAGAGCTCTGGGGAATCGCGGATCGTACCGATTACGATCTGAAACAGCATATGGAGCATTCGGGTGAGGATTTCCATTACATCGATACCGAAACGAACGAGCGGTACATTCCTTACTGCATCGAGCCATCGCTCGGAGCGGACCGCGTCACTCTCGCCTTCTTCATCGATGCATACGAGGAGCAGGAATTGGAAGGCGGAGACAGCCGCACCGTTCTGCATCTGCATCCTGCATTAGCGCCTTACAAAGCGGCCATTCTGCCGCTGTCCAAGAAGCTTTCCGAAGGGGCACGGCAGGTATTTGCCGATTTGGCGAAGCATTTCATGGTCGATTATGACGAAGCCGGCTCCATCGGCAAACGCTATCGCCGTCATGATGAAATCGGCACACCGTTCTGCATTACGTACGATTTCGATTCGGAAACGGACGGTCAAGTAACGGTTCGCGACAGGGATACGATGGAGCAAGTGCGCATTCCGGTGGACCAGCTTCGCGCCTATATCGAAGAGAAGCTCGTATTCTAGGCAAGGGCTTGAATTTGCAGCCATTGCGGGGCTATCTCTGCAGAGGAACAAAACGCCCCTTTGATGGGCCTGATTTGAAAACGAATATTCGAAAAGGGCTGGCGATGCCAGCCCTTTTTTACTACATAGTGGTATTGGGTGGGACATTTTTCAACTTGGCATAAAAAGCTACCTCTAATTATCGGGTTATTCGTCTCAGCTCCATGGTCTCCCGCAAAGGCGGCCAGAGGGGAGCAGAGAGGAGTACAGAGGAGCACAGAGGAGCAGAGGGGGGCAAAGAGGAGCACAGAGGAGCACAGAGGAGCAGAGGGGGGCAAAGACGAGCAAAAGTGCATTAAAATCCGCCCCTTTTCCCAAAAAAGAGCGAAAGACGAGCAAATGTGCATGTCTTTTTGATAAAAATGGAGCGATCTCGAAGAAATCGCCCCAAAGACCTGCATTTTCGCTTTAGAATAAGGCATCGCGCAGCTTTTTCCCAAAAAGACCTGCAGTTTTGCGCGTCTTTTCACACCATTCGGCGGGTTAACGCCAAAAGACATAAATGTATCTCCACGGCACGTTACAGCATTGACGTCTAACCTCAGCAGTCAGCTTGCATAACAATGGCCTTCTTAGTCGGCGTTATCTCCTCGCGCGTTATTGACCTCAGCTTCTCCGAGACATTCTTTTCGACCCAAAAATGTGTTAGTCGGATGATCAAATAAATTCGTGCTTGACCATTACCGCCTTGATGGCAAAATAATCGACCTCATCGGGAAGAGCCTCTTTGAGCGGCTTTAACCGGTCCGCGCCCAGCTGCTGGATTGCCTCGATGATCATGCCCTCATATTTCTCCGGAATCAGAAGGTCCCAATCGATCTCCATCCCTTCCTTGGCGCAGCGGAGAATATGATCCTGGATGGTTACTACACTCATCCCTCTCTCCCTGGCTATTTCCTCAGCACTTCTTCCTTGAATAAAGCTTTCATAAGTGAGCAGATGACTGCCTTTGCCGCCATTCGCGCTTTTCTTCCCGTTCCTCTCGTTCGTTCCCGCCCGGTAATCGAATTCCGCTTGCATCTCCCCTGAGTCGGAAGCGTCTGCGGATTGCTGCAGCTCCTTCAGGAACAAGGCCCCGTATTTCTGCAGCTTGGCATCCCCCACTCCCTTGATCTGCAGCATCTCCTCCATAGTTCTAGGAAGACGTCTGGCCATATCCTGCAAGGTGCTATCCGAAAATATTATGTAAGGAGGCACTCCTTCCTGATCGGCCAATTGCTTGCGGATCTCCCTCAGCCGCTGGAACAGAGGCCCGGCATCTGCCGCCGCCTTGGGAGCTTTGGGCACTTTATGCAGCACCTTCTCGTTGCCTTTCAGCACTTCCGCCGCTTTGGGAAGCAGCCGAACAACCGGATACTGCCCTTCGCTCATAGCCAGATACCGCTCGGCAATGAGCTTGTGAATCAAATCGGAGATTTCCTTCTCCGTCATTGAATTCATAATGCCGTAGGTCGGAAGCCGATCCAAGCCGAACTGCGTAACCCGCTTATTACGGGACCCTTTCAGCACCTGGGCGACCAGCGTCGCTCCGAACCTCTCCTTCATTCTCCAGACGCACGAGAAAATTTTGCTGGCCTCTACCGTTATATCCACCAGTTCCCCTTCATTCTTGCAGCTGCTGCAGTTATCGCAGGACGGGCTGGCCGCCTCCTCCCCGAAGTAATCGAGAATATAGCTGCGCAAGCACTGCTGGGTGTAGCAGTAATCAATCATGGTCTGCAGCTTTTTGTAATCGTTGGATTTACGCTCCGCATCGGAAACGGACTGCTCAATCAGAAACTTCTGAGTCTGAATATCCTGAGCGCTGAACAGCAGTACGCACTCCCCCGGCTCGCCGTCTCTTCCCGCACGTCCCGCTTCTTGATAGTAGGCCTCCATATTTTTGGGCATGTTGTAATGAATGACATATCTGACATTAGATTTGTCAATCCCCATCCCGAAAGCATTCGTCGCCACCATCACCTTAACTTCATCATACAGGAAGGCCTCCTGGCTCTGTTTTCTTTCCTCGTCGCTCATTCCGGCATGATATTTCCCGGCTGCTACACCTTTGCGCTCAAGCAGCCGGCAAAGCTCATCCACCTCTTTACGGGTAGACGCGTATATAATGCCAGCCTGATCGGGATGATGATGAATATGGTTCAGCACATATTCCGTTTTGTTAACGCCCCTCAGCACGGAAAGGGACAGATTCTCACGATTGAAGCCGGTAACGTGAATCTCGGGCCGGTCCATGCCCAACAGCTTCACGATATCCCGGGTTACCTCTTCCGTAGCGGTAGCCGTAAAAGCAGCCACCACCGGACGATCCGGAATTTGTCTCAAGAAGGGAACAATAGATAAATAGCTCGGCCGAAAATCATGTCCCCATTGGGATAAGCAGTGAGCCTCATCAATGGCGATAAGGGGAACCTCTACCCGATAGGTCAAGGATTGAAAACGGGGGGAATCGAGCCGTTCCGGTGCTACGTAAAGCAGCTTGTATTCGCCGTTGGAGGCCAAGCGCAGTCTTTCCTCCGTCTCCGCCTGGCTTAGAGAGCTGTTGATATATGTTGCGGATACCCCCAGGCTGTGAAGCGCGTCCACCTGATCCTTCATGAGAGAAATCAGCGGGGAAATGACGATCGTCGTTCCGGGCAGCATCAGGGCGGGAATTTGATAGCAAATCGATTTGCCCCCGCCCGTCGGCATAATGCCTACCGTATCCCTTTTATGTAAAATATCCCAAATAATATCTTCCTGTCCTGTGCGGAAATTAGAATATCCATATACTTTCTGCAATAATTGCACTGCTTGCTGAAGCATCGTTACACCTCAATTTTCTATGCGCCCATAAGTACCTTCTAAGAGGCTTGCCGGGCCAAATCCATTCCTGCGGGACCCGTCCCTGAGGAGGACTTTTCGTTCATATTGGAAAATAGCTCAGGGCTAAAATGCCTGATTCTACTATTATATCATTTTCGATAGAGGTCCTGTGAAGAAACGAGAGATTTCTTTCATGAAATGCCACAAAGTGACGTGCAGCCTTCGAAGTGTATTCTGGCCACACTCCAACAAAGTCGGTGTCTAAACCTTCCTCTAAACGTGGTTCAGGGGAGGAACATTCCCTTCAAATGTGCAGCCTTCGAAGCGCATCGCATGTGCCTTGCAGGGGACACCGGAACATTTAGCAAGCAAAAAGCCCGCCCTCCGCTAAACGGAAGACGGGCTAGTCCATATCCGATGATCTCTTAGGCATTCAAGGCACCATTACAGGCTGAAGAGCCGCGTAAAGCTGCTTGTACTTGGAAAATTTGGCCTCGTAATGGTCGTCCAGTTCACGATTGGCCGCATAACCGGCGTGCTCTCCTTTTTGCAGGTAGGCCGCCTTGAATTCCGCAAAATTTGCGGACCAGCCCAGATGCACGAAGCCAAGGGAGGCTACCCCCAGGGCGGGTAGAAATTGGGCATCTGCAGGAACGAGAACCTGGCTGGAGCATATGTCCGCCAGAATTTGCATCCAGGCTTCGCTTTTGCCGCCGCCGCCGATGACATTCATCGCGTCCGGCTTCTGCCCGGATAGCAGTAGATCCCTGACCTGGCGGATCGCGAAGGAGACTCCCTCCAGCGCAGCCGCACCGAGGTCGGCGCGGGTAGTCTCGCCGGTCAAGCCGACATAGCAACCGGTTGCGTCCGGGTCCTGTACCGGGCAGCGCTCCCCTGCCAGATAGGGCAGGAACAGCACCCGGTTGCGCTCGCGGCGGCTGGAGGCCACCAATTGCTCGAATCCGCGGTAATCCTCCGGACCCTCTGCGAAATTCCCGACCGCCCATTGGTGAACACTGCCCGCATTCAGAAGCGGGGCAATGGCGATCAGGTGCGAGCCGGCCGGATGGGCAAGGTGGAAAATACCGCCGGCGCTCTCAATGGGCTGCTCGACGGCGGCCGCTACCCAACCGGTCGTCCCGAGGTAGACGTACATGTCTCCCTCGGCCATCACTCCGGCCCCCAAGGTAGAGGAGCCGGCATCGCCGGCACCGGCCAGCACGCGCGTATCGGTGCTCAGTCCGGTCAGCCGGGAAGCCTCGGGGGTAACCGTGCCGACCAAGCCGACCGAAGGTATGATGGCCGGAAGCTTGCCCGCATCCATCTGCAGGGCTTCCGTCCATTCGGTCACCCACTGCCGGCTCGCCGCATCCATCAGGCCTACGGTCGAGGCCGTCGTCGGGTCCGTCACCGCTTTCCCCGTCAGCTTCAGAATGACGTAATCCTTGGAGCCGAACAGAAAATACCGGCTCTGATCATATTTGTCGGGTTCATGCTCCCGCATCCAGGCCATCTTGGCCAGCGGAAATGTCCCGTCAAAATGGTTTCCCGTACGGCGCTTCATTTCACGCTCCGTAATTTGCGCAAGCAGTGACTCTGCTTGCACCCCCGCCCGGCTGTCGGAATACAGAATGGCCGGACGAAGCGGTGCCCCGTCGGAATCGACGGCGATCAAATCCTGCATCTGCCCGCTGAAGGCTACGCAGCGAATTTGCTTTCCGCCGACGCCTAACGCGTCCCAATCCCGACACATCTGGACGAATGCGGTCCACCAGCTTTCCGGATCCTGCTCCATATACCCGCCTTGATGCATGGTCGTTAACGGAATCGTCCGTTCATGCCTCAAGACGCCGTCCCGTCCGACCAGAACACCCTTAATGGCGGTCGTTCCGATATCGATGGAGGCCACTACCTCCCCGGCGGACGATGTCTCTGCACCGGTCCCCGCGAAGGGGATATCCTTCACAGCCTGTTCTGCAGAAACGCCTGATTCCATTGTCATCAAGCTTCACCTGCCTTGGAGGAAGGTAACGTACTTTGCTTCATTTCAGAAATTAAGCGATACAGCCCGTCTTTTTCTTGAAATTCGCATTTGGAAACCAGCGCCGAGCCTACAACCGCTCCGTCATAGCCCGTTTCGATAATTTCCCGTACATTATCGGCGTTCTTCAGCCCGAAGCCGGCCACGGCCATCCCTTGAAACCAGGGGGATACGGAGGACAGCAGCTGATGAGCGTTGTTTATTGTCGAGAAGGGATCTCCTGTTGTCCCCGCATACATCTGAGCGTAAATAATCTTGGCCTGCTTGGCGATAGTTTCCAACTGCTCGGGCTTCATGCCCGGATTAATGAAACGGATGACATCGACTCCGCTTGGCTCCACCTTCTCCTGAAGTCGGGCCAGCTCTTCATCCGTCGTATCCGGAATGACCAGACCGTCGATCCAGCCTTCCTTTACAAAGATTTCGTACCAATGGTTGGCGATGAAATCCCGATGATACGCCATCGCCCACAGAGGAACGTCCACTCTTTCGCGCAATGCTTTCATATAATCAGGCAGCCATTCCTCCGGAGCCCCGTTAAGGCGCGCCCGATAGTGAGCCCTCTGGATAATTTCCCCGTCATAGACCGGGTTGGCCGAAGGGACACCAATTTCCAGAATGTCCAGACCGGCGGATACCGTCTCCGTCAGCAGCTCCAGAGATTTGTCCGGATTCGGATCCCCTGCCGCGAAATATCCGATTAACAAGCCTTCTTGATTATTCTTAACTTTCTGTAGACACAAATTGTTGCGTTTATTTCCCGTCATTTCGCTTCACGACCCATTCGTTGTAGTATGACGGCAGCAATGACGATCACCCCGGTAAATACATCCTGCATGAACGTCGGCACACCCAGGATGGTCAGACCGTTCGCCACAATTCCGAGAATCGCTGCTCCTACGAATGTTCCCCAAATATTGGGCACTCCTTCCTTGAAGGCAGTCATTCCCAGAAATGCGGCAGCGTAGGCGGTCAAGAACAGCCCGTCCCCTCCGGTTGGGTGCGCGGATCCCAGACGGGAAGCCATAAGCATACCGGTCAGAGCCGCCATGATGGAGCAGAGTGCGAAAGCCGCATTTTTGTTCCATTTCACGTTAACCCCAGCCACTCGGGAAGCCTGTTCATTGCCTCCAAGGGCATAGAGCCTGCGCCCGAATGCGGTTTGATTCATAATGTACCAGAACAGCAAGGTTACGAATATCATCAAGATGGACAGAAGCGGGATGCCGCCCCATTGGGTTTGTCCCACATAGCGGAAGCTGGCCGGGATATTTTCAAAGACGGTTGCCCCTCCCGTCAGCCAGAAGGTGAAGCCGCCGAGAATCGTCCCCATAGCCAACGTTGTAATAAAGGAAAGCACCCGAAATTTGGTTACGATCCAGCCATTGATTACACCTATGACTAAAGCTGCCAGCAATGGCAGGGTAAATACCAGCGCCATCGGATAGCCCGCTATGGCCAGCTTGGCTGCCATGACTCCTCCCAGACTCGCCATTGCCCCAACGGACAAGTCAAACTCTCCGACCGCCATGACCAAAGTCGCTCCGATGGAAATCATTACGAGGAACGATATTTGCCGGCTAATGTTGAGAGCGTTATCCGGTGTGGCGAACGAATCGGGACTAAGAAGACTAAAAACAAGAACAATGAGAAGACCTGCTATCACTGTTCCGTAAGTGCGCATCACTTTAACAAATGTCATCTCATTCAAGCCCCTTTCTCACCATGTCGATAACAAATCTGCAAGACCTGCTCCGGAGTCACTCCCACATTGGGAAGCTCCGCAATCGTCTTTCCTTCATGCATAACTACGATGCGGTCCGCTATATCCAGCACTTCCTGAAGATCGGAGGATACAAAAACGACTCCGCATCCTTCGGAAGCTTTGCGTTGAAGCAGCCGATGAATCTCTTCCCGGGTCATGACGTCCACCGCCTGGGTCGGCTCATCGCACAGGAACACTTTCGGATCGGAAAGCAGCGCTTTCGCAAAAACTACCTTCTGCTGATTGCCTCCGCTCAACTGGCCGATTTCCTGCTCCATCCCGGTCGCTTTCACCTGCAGCGACTCCATATATTGCTTAACGGTCTGTTTTTCCTGCCTGTGTTTTATCTTCAACCAGGTGGCAAAACGCTTAATAACAGGTAATGTCATATTTTCACGGATCGTCATGCTTCCGATCATCGCATGGGAACGGCGGTCCTCAGGGATGAGGACGATGCCTCTTTGCAAAGACGTTTTCGGAGCCGGACGAACCGCTTCATTATTGGCTCCGGCTACAGTGCCTGCTACTATCTTACGAAGGCCGTACACCGCTTCCAGCAATTCCGTGCGGCCGGCTCCGGCGAGTCCGAAGATTCCCAGCACTTCTCCCGCGTGAACGTCAAAGGAGGCTTGCTTGACTTTACCGTCCGCCGTAGCCAACCCCGATACCGACAGCAGCTTGTTCGCTCCATCCATTTTTTTCACTGGACGGCTTGTGCGTTCCGGGGCATCCTGGTCCGTCATCATTTGAACCAGACTTTCATGAGTGGCCTCTTCCTTGGCTACGGTGCCGATATATCGTCCATTACGGAATACAGTGATACGGTGGGATAGACGGAAGATTTCCTCCATACGGTGGGACACATACAAGATCGAGGTGCCTTGCTTGATCAAGCGTCCGATTAATTCGAAGAGAAGCTCCGCCTCCCGGTCCGTCAATGAGGCTGTCGGCTCGTCCAGAATCAGAAGCTTGCAATCCTGCATCATCGCCCTGAGAATTTCCAGCATCGTTTTTTCCGGAGGAGACATTTCCTGCGCCGTTTTATTAAGATCCAGATCGATCCCCAGCCGCTTCTTCAGCGTTTCTCCCGTTTCCTTCATCTGGGACCATTTGACGCTCCGGGACAGGCCGTTAGCGGGATAAGCCTTGCCCAGGAACAAGTTCTCGTATCCTTTAAACGAAGGGATCAGTTGACGATCCTGGTGAATAACGCTAATTCCCAGATTCACCGCATCTTGAGGAGTTTGAATGACAACCGGCTTGTCTTCCCAGAACAGCTTTCCTTCATCTATGCTGTAGACGCCCGTAACCATTTTGATAAAGGTTGATTTGCCTGCGCCGTTCTCGCCCACTAAAGCATGTACCTCGCCCGGCCGAATTTCGAACGTAATGTCCGACAGAGCTTTATGCTGACCGAACTGCTTCCCCAATCGTTCCGTTCGCAGCAATTCCATCGAAGTTTCCCCCTCCTTCACTTCTCGACGGTCAAAAGGCGGGGGAAATACAGAGCTCTGTATTTCCCCATTCCATTGTCAAATGTTTAAGACCGTATAAACCCTTCCCCAAGGAAGCTGATCGGATTATTGGCCGGCGTTCTCTTGAGTAATAAGTGTAGCTTGAGCATACATTTCCGTCTTTTCTACTTCTCCTCCGCCAAATACACGGTCGATTTGCCCGATGACGATTTCCGCCATGCCGCTAAAGTTTTGCTTAACGGTTGCTTTCAGAGGAGTTCCTTGCTTGATCATTTCGATAGCTTGGCTATTTCCATCGATACCCGCTACGATAATGTTGCTGCGTCCTGCCGCTTCAATCGCTTGAGCAGCGCCGATGGCGGGTTCATCCCAGCCGGCCCATACGGCGGTAATGGAGTTTTCATCCTTGTTGGCCAGCAAAATGCTTTCCATTTGCTTACGCGCATTTTCAATCGGTCCCGGAACCTGAACCTGCTGCTCGGTCAGTACGTTGATGTCCTTGTGCTCCTTGAGAATTTCGTCCAAGGTCTGACTCCGCTTCAGCACGCCAGGATGCGGACGGTGCGTCAGGACGACAATGTTTCCTTTATCCCCGATCTTCTCAAACAAATAATCGCTCATCATCTTGGACATGGCAGCGTTATCGCTTGTTGCATTCATGGCCATTCCTTCAATGTATCCGGAATCACAGCCGAATACCGGAATGTTCTTGGATGCCGCACGCTCGATTTGCTCTTTCAGCTGATTAGGGTCTGTGCTGACCAGAACAATGGCGTCGACCTTCTTCATGATGACATCTTCCATGCGGCTGGCCAATTGGCCGATATCGCTTTTCGTGTCAATAACCTCGGTCTTCCAGCCTTTCTCTTTGGCCTGATTTTTCAGCGACTCTACCATTTCATTAGTAGTAACGGAAGACAGATATGGAGTCAGGATGGAGATCGTTTTCGTCTTTGTTCCGTCATCACCGGATTTTCCTGCACAGCCGACGGCCAAAACCATAACCATTAAAACGACAGTTGCTAATGTCACTATTCGTTTCATTGAAATATCCCCTTTTTATGAAATGTATTAATTGTCCGGTGCTTGGTGCAACCTAAGCACGATGCTGGCGATGATATTCCAGCACACGGTCTGCCGTATTCATGTCCGTGATTAGACAATCGATCCATCTGCCTCTAAGCACGGCCGTAATGGCTGCCACCTTCTCTTCCCCGTAGGCCATGGCTATGACCTTGGGAATATTCCGCAATTGCTCGGCGGTCACTCCGATCATTCTGTCCTTGGCCGGCACATCCAGCACATTCCCCTTGGCATCCAGGAACGACGTACAAATGTTGGCCACCGCACCTTTATTGCGGACGGAGGCTAACTCCTCTTCGTTGAAATGCCCGGACCGCACCATAGTCGCATCTTCCGATATTTGCCCGATCCCGATCACGGCCACGGAGGCGTTCTCTGCTCTCTGCAATACTTCGCTGATTTCTTTCTCCTTAACCAAAGCTTCCCGCGTCTCCGGACTGCCGACTATCGTCGGTGCGTTGAGGAACATATATTTGGACCGCAGCTTCTCTCCCATTGTTTGAACGTTAGAATTCGCATGCCACGTCGTGCCGTCCGTTCCCCAGCTGCCTACCATGGGCACAAATACCAGGTCCTTCTTCGCAAAATAAGACAAGGCGTCAGCGATGGAAGCGACGGCTTTCCCGGCCATTACCCCGACGGTATCCCGATCGCGCAAAACGGTTTCCATCAAGGCCGCAGCCGCTTGTCCCAATTGAGCTTCGATTTGCGCCCGATTTGCATTATCGTGGGTTTGCAGAACCGTCACGTCCGAAATACCGAACGTTTCCGAAAGAGCCTTCTCATACTGCTGCTCCTTGGAAAAAGGGTTTCGTACTCTAATCTGCACGATCCCTTCCGCTTTGGCCGCACTGAGCATCCGGCTTATCTGTGGTCTGGATATGCCAAGACGGGCGGAGATTTCCTGCTGATTCAGCCCGTCCAAATAATACATAGTACTTACTTTGACCAGCAGCCGAATCCGTTCGTCTTGTTTGGCTACCATGGCAACTCCCCCTTCCTTGAACATATTTTCATACTCTGAAATTTGGTTCAAGTGAATTATAGAACGTTTTCATCTGGAGTGCAAGATGTTTTTTATGGATTCGGTTAAAAGCATCTTCTTCCGCTTCTATCGTGTCCTGACAGATTTAGAAGCAGGAAAGACCGCCCAATGAAGAGTGGACGCGGGCTCTTCCGGGCGCTTTGGAGAAGCATGGTAGCCGGACAGCTTTCGAACTACGGTGAAGCGAGACCAGGGATGATTGTCGCATTTCCACTAACGGAATACGGAACAAACCATGCACAAAAATATATCGGCTGAAAAGCTGTTCAATCTTAGGCGTAAGTTCTGCACAACCTCTCGGAATATCCCGAGCAAAGTGACGTTTGGCCATCGAAGCGCATTCCGTCCGCACCCCAACCCCAACGGAGCCGGCGTCTAAACCTTCCATTAAGCACGCTCGCTCTTCATGAACCTGGCTCCGATTAGCAGATTATTTTGCTCTTTGCGGGGAGCCCTGGAATTTTAAAAAGCCTGCAAATCTGCATGCTTTTGGCCGTTTGGTTTCCTGTCCGTGGCAAAGCCTGCGAAAATGCATCTTTTTTCTCGTTCCGTGGGAGACCGGAGCATTTTTTACCGAAATTGCTATATTATCGCAGGCTTTTTTCCAAAAGTGGTCGCAACGCTTCAAAATTGATGCAGATTCGCAGCAATTTGTGCCTGCTCTAAACGGTACCTTCCTAAACGCGGTCACGCTTCCTGCCTTTGTTTACCGGGCAGGATATCGGCCGTCTGATCCGCTTTCTAACGGTTGCCACCGCCGGGCAGGCACTCGCCATGCCGGAACGGACTCTGCTCAATCAAGCAGATGCTTTTTCGCGAAAAAAATCCCCGCCCCCTTGCATTCGCAAAGGGACGGGGATCGGTTATAGTACCCTGGTTATTAAGAATGACGCTCCTGTTCGACCCGCTCGATCATCTCTTGGATCAATTGATCCGGAGATTTTTCGTAAAGCCACTGCTGCCCGAACATTTGAAAAATCTTGATCGTCGGAAAATCCCCCCAAAATCCGAGGAACACGTCGTCCAGCTCGACTTTCTCCGTCACATGCCGGTTCATTTCCTCGAGGGTGCTCTCCAATACTTTCCTTGCTTTGGGATCAGCCATCCAATCGTTCAGCAGACTGAATTTGTGGAAGGCCGTCTCTTCCTGTCCGAAATCTAAATACAGCCGCTCCCTAATGCGAATATCCCTAGACGAGCTTCCGACAGCAATCTGGAAATAACCGCTCTCGGCCGTCCAACGATTGTCCTTCGTATTGTAGTAAGCGAAATCCCGCTCCTCCAGCTCGAGGACGATCTCCTTCTTCTCACCCGGCTGAAGCTCCACCTTCGCGAATGCTTTCAATTCGTTGACAGGCCGCACCCATTTGCATTCCTCGTCATGGACATACAATTGAATGACTTCCTTGCCTGCCATAGCCCCCGTATTCTCCAGGCTGAACGACACGCGCGCGCCACGGCCTCGCTGCTCCACCTTCAAACCGGAGTAGGGGAACGATGTGTAGGACAAGCCGTGCCCGAACGGGAATTGCGGGGCCATTTCTTTGCGGTCGTAGTACCGGTAGCCGATAAACAGCCCTTCGCGGTAGTACAATTTTCCATTCTCGCCGAGAATGCGCATATGGGCCGGATTGTCGGAGAGCTTCACGGGGAACGTCTCCGACAGCTTGCCCGAAGGATTGATCCGGCCGAACAAAATCTCGGCGATCGCCCTGCCCGCGCCCTGTCCGGACAGCCAGGCATGAACGACGCCGGGCACATGCTCGATCCACGGCCGCATGACGAGCGCTGTTCCGCTGCTGGTCACCACGACACATCTCGGCTGTACCGCCGCGATCGCCTGAATCAGCTTCACTTGCTGTTCCGGCAGCTCAATTCCCTTGAGGTCATGCATTTCCGATTCCGCATATTCGGGCTGCCCGACGAACAGCAGAGCCAGCTCGGAATTCGCTGCCAGCTTCACGCTCTCTTCGATGAGCGAATCGTCGATGCGGTCGTCCTGCGGATATCCTTCGGCGTAGCGGAAGTCGACGGTCGAACCGGCCACATCCCGCATTTCTTCCCAAGGGGTATCCACCCGTGTCGGAGTCACTTCCGCGCTGCCCGCTCCCTGAATCCGCGGCTTCTTGGCGAAACGTCCGATGACGGCAATCGACCGGGTCCGGTTCGGATCGATCGGAAGGATGCTGTTATCGTTCTTCAGCAGCACGATGCTTTCCGCAGCCGCTTTCCGCGCCAGCGCATGATAATCGATGCCGCTTGCGGTATTCTCCGCTTGTGCGCGCGTAGTTTTATAGACCAGTTCGAGAATGCGCCGCACGCTGCGGTTCAGCTGCTCCTCGCTCACAGACCCTTGACGCACCGCTTCCACGATAGCCTTCGTGTTGTAATGCGCCGGTCCCGGCATTTCAATATCAAGGCCGGCCTTAAGCCCGCGGATCCGGTCGTTGACAGCCGTCCAATCCGACAGTACGACGCCGTCATAGCCCCACTCTTCGCGAAGAATATCATTCAGCAGATGCTCGTTCTCGCTCGCATACGTCCCGTTCAACAGATTGTAGGAGCACATTACCGTCCACGGATCGGCTTTTTTAATAATACGTTCGAAGGCGCTCAAATAAATTTCCCGCAGTGTGCGCTCGTCGACCTCGGAGCTAGTCACCATCTTTTCATTCTCCTGATTATTACAGGCGAAATGCTTGACGGATGCCCCGACTCCTTGGCTTTGCAGCCCTTGGATGAATGCGGCCCCCAATTCCCCGGATAAGCAGGGGTCTTCGGAATAATATTCGAAATTCCGGCCGCCGAGCGGGGTCCGTTTCATGTTGATCCCGGGACCGAGAAGAAGCTCGACTCCCATCGATCTTCCCTCCACGCCGAGGGCGACGCCGATTTCACGGAGCAGTTCGGTATTCCAGGAAGAGCCGATCGCCGACCCGGTAGGGTAGCAGGTGGCCGGCATATTTTCGGTCGTAATCCCCATCTCCTCGTCGCTGTTCGTCTTGCGGATGCCGTTCGTCCCGTCATACATATGAATCGGCGGCAGGTTCAGGCGATCAATCCCTTTGGTCATCCACATATTCTCTCCGGCGCATAACGACGCCTTCTCTTCCAAAGTCAAAGCTTGCAGCCATTGGTCAATTTGTTCTTTCATCTTTATCTCTCCAATCCCTTTCTTTTTCTAGCTTTGCTGTTGTTTCGCCTCATCCCGCTCTTTCTTCAATTCTTGCGCATCATACAATTTGAAGAACGGAAACCAGATAGCGAATACCAGAAGCAGGATAATAGCCAGCAAGATAACGCCTCGAATGCCCGCCATCATGTACGTCGACAGCCCCATCGGGGTATACCACAACTGGAATACCTGGCTCGGAATAGGCACGAGACCGAGATCAAGCGCGAAATAAACGATGATCGGCGTCACCAGCCCGATGATCCACATCGGAATCATCAGAATCGGGTTAAAAACAACCGGCGCTCCGTAAATGACCGGTTCGTTGATGTTGAACAAAGACGGAACGATCGTCGCCTTGCCTATCGATTTCAATTTCGTCGATTTCGCGAACAAAAACCAGACGACAAGCGGAAGTGTTGCTCCGAGTCCCCCTACGCCGATCCAGCCGGAGAAGAAGGTTTCGAATGTATTGATGTTGACCGGTTCCAAGCCCTGTGCTACAAGCGATGCGTTCTGCTCGATAGCCGGTATCCAGATGGCATACCAGATCGGCGTCATCACCCACGGACTGACCCCGAAAGAAAAGAGCACTACGCCGAGGAAATTGAACAGAATGATACCGAGAAGACTTTGACCGACCGCTTGAATCGGCTCGAACGCACTTACTATCAACGCAAAAATGTCAAAATGCAATTGGTATACAAGCAGCCACCCGCCCGTCAGAACGATGGCGATCGGCACCAGAAAATCAAACCAATCAACGATAAATTCCGGTAATTTCGTGTCTTTCTTGAACAGCGAGAAGTTGTTGAACATATTCATCATGACGGCTACGACGACACCTACAAGCAGCGCAGTGATCATCCCGGAAGGGCCGAAGCGCTCCAGAACAAATTGAATCGTCCCGTCCTCATTAATGTCGGGCTTGAGCAGCATCAGGAATAACGATAGCCCCGTCGCTCCGGCAATCAGCTTCACTTTCTCTCTTCCTTTTTTGTGCATGACCGTATACGGCGTCAGAAAAGCGATAAACATGCCCAATAGGCCGAAGCTGAATGTCGTGATCGGAGTCAAATCCGGCATGGCCGGAACAAAATCTTTAACGATCGAGATCAGGGTAATCAGCGAACCGATGAAAATCATCGGCAAGGTAACCATTATCGCTTCCTGGATCGAATCGACCCAGACGTTCTTCGTAAATGCCTCCAGGCGCGGAGCGAACTTCTCCGTCATCCATTTCATAAAACGATCCATAAGCATCCCCCTTTGCAACTATGATCTGTAAAACTTACCGTTAGTATACCCCTCCTTGGGAACGCTTTCGCGTCCTTATTTGCCTTCTTGGGGGGCATTTTTTGTTCTCCGTTTCTGTTCAACGGTCCGCTTATTGCCTGCATATGGGACTAATACAGCAAGAAAAAACCCCCGAATCCGGGGGTAGTATCCGGGGTGCCTGCCGGCACCGCGTTATGTTCAATATTGCCTGTCGAATGCCAGCAGCAGAACGCCGTGGGGAGGCAAAACCAGCTCCTTCTGCCAAAGCTCCTGTCCGTCTATCCATTCCGTTGTCATTTCCGGACCGCTTCTCCCGCGGAGATATTCGATCTCCTCTTCGGTCATCGCTGCCGGCGCCCCGAGCCGAACCCATTCATCGAACACAGAACCATGCTCCCGATCAAGCGTGTAGCTCGTCAATTTATAACGGCCGGCCAGTCCTTCGATTGTGATGCGAAAGGCTTTATCCCCTCTCTCTTCAAATACGGAATACCGGTTCGTCTCCGATAAGCCCGACCAGTCTCCGCTGGTATACAGATGATCCACATGGACATAATGGTACAGCAATATCCGCAGGCGGCCGTCATCGCTTGTCGTTGCGATATATCCATCTCCCTGCGCCACGATCCGGTCTCCCAACTGATGAAGCAGTTGAAAAGCGTAATAGCCCGGCTTCCGCAGCCCGTCGCGATTGACCAGTCCGAACCCGCCGTAAAAATGCGCAGGCGGCACCGGACTTTCCTCGAACACATCCGTAAAAGTCCAGAACGCCAGCGCGTGGATGCTGCCCAAGGTCGTCAAGGCATGATAAATGACGAACGGCGCCATAAACATCGTATCGTGGACCAGGTTGCGGTCGTACATAGAGAAATTCCATTCCGTTATATGAAGCTCAAGATGCGACCGGCCTTCCGCTTCCAGCTTCTGTTTCACACTTCTGATGTTGTCCATATAAAAAGAGGGGGGCATCATTGTCGTGAGCGGATTCGCTTCCCCCTTGCGGTACGGATAATCGGAATAGACATGGAACGAGAAGAAATCAAGCGGCACATCGCGATCTCTGCAATAAGCCAGGAACTGTTCCGTCCATCGGTCGTTCCAGAGCGAGCCATAACCGAGGGCCGGCCCGCCGACCTTCAATTCCGCAGACACCGACTTGATCGCACGCGCCGTCGATTCATAGAAGGCAAAATACTCTTCCTTCGACCCCGCCCAACATACGCCCGGCAAATTCGGCTCGTTCCAGACTTCGAAATACCACTGCCGCACTTCTTCCGCTCCGTAGCGGTTAAGGCAGTGGCGCACGAATTCGCGGACCAGCGCATCCCATTTGGCTTGATCGGCCGGCGGAGCGATATTCCCTTTCCACCAGAAGATCGTCTCGCCGGATCTTCGCAGCAAGGAAGGCATAAACCCCAGTTCGACATATGGTTTGGCGCCATGCTTCAGCAGAAAATCATACAGCTTGTCCACATACGACCAATTGTACACCGGCTTTCCGTCAGGCGTTTCGTTGTAGACCATCATTTCGTCGTTGAAAATGCCATGAAACCGGATATGCCGAAACGGAAACCTGCGCTGCATATCCGCGAACTGCCGGCGCCAATCCTCACGCAGCCCCTCGACCGCCCGGCCCGCTGCAGTCATCCGGTTCCAGTGCTTCTCGTACGTTGTCCCCCGCGCATCGGCATGCAGCGACACTTCTGCCACAGTCACAGCCGCATCCTGCAGCGAACCGCGAGAGGCTTCGCCGCCGTCATGACTGTCCAGATATCGATACAGCGATTCCATCGCCTGAATCGTGTCCGTTTCATAGTAATCGCCGTTCTCCGATTCCTCGTACGTCTGCGGCTTCCGCGCGGTCTCCGGTAGCTTGGATTTGGCTGCGGCCTCCCGGAACGCCCCCGGCGTGCAGCCGTATTTTTCCTTGAAATATTTGTTGAACAATTTCACATTGGCGAAACCGCAATCCAGCGCGATTTGCGTAATGCTGTTCGTGCTGTTGATCAGCTGCTCCTGCGCCTTCTCCAGCCGGACAAGCGTCAAATATTTCTGAAACGGTATGCCGATCTTATCGCTGAAAAAATGGGAGAAATAATGCAGGCTCAGATGCTCCTGATCCGCAATGGTCTGCAGCGTAATCTTCTGGCTGTAGTTTCGATCAACATATTGCAGGATGCGGTTCAGCCGTTTGTAATCGTCGGAAGCCGTCGGGCTGGTCTCTATTGTTCCGATCGAGAAATAACGAACGAGGTGACCGCAGAGCAATTGCATGCGGCCGATTGCGTAACTGCGATAGCCCGGCGCTTTCTTATTCATTTCTTGCACGATTCGGGCCAGATCGCGGCGAATTCTGTCATACTTCGAGCGGTTGCGTTCGCTCTGAACCGTGGAATTGCATTCGATCAGAGCATCTCCGCCCAGCCATTCCGGATTAAACTGCCAGGTCAACAGCACATTATCCTCCTGCGTTCGCTCGATCTGATGAACCGACATGCTGTTAATTACGATGATATCGTCCTGATGCAGAATGAATTGGCGCTGATCGACGTAGACCAGAACCGAGCCCTGAAGCACATAGATCATTTCGACTTCTTTATGCCAATGGAAGCGGACATGATTGACGCTGTTGACGAACAGCTTGACGGGCAAATCGTCGGGATGCTTGATAAATTCGTACAAATAACGAATGATCGTCTCCCCCTTCTGCGAAACTTTATAGAGCAGTCTGATATTCTCATTGTAACCATAAGACCGATTGGAAAACAGTCAACCCTATAAGGCGGATTTGACAACTCGAACATTCCCTGATAAATTTCACTTAGTAAGTACTTAATAAATAAATGAAGGGTGAACAGAATGAATGCTTCAATAAACAAAGTGATCATCATAGGCGGAGGACCGGTCGGACTGACATTATCCATTGCCCTGTCTCGTTACGGGATTCCTTCTATCGTTCTGGAAGCTCGGGACAAGGCTACTTCGCCGGACGAATCCAGAGCGATCACATGGATGCCGAGAGGACTGGAATTGTTGGAATGGCTGGGGATTTATCACCCTTTTTATAAGAAAGGGGTTCTTCGCACTTGTCATCAGTTTGAAAGCCGCCGTGGAAAATTGCTTAGCTGGTCTTTCGAAGGCATAGCGTCCCCCTACCCTTTCTCCCTGCAGTTGCCGCAGCATGATACGGAAATGATTTTGGAAGAAGCGGCACGGTCCACGGGTTATGTTGAAATTAACAGAGGGCATAAAGTAATCGATATCGGGCAAACGGAGCACGCCATAACGGTCAAAGTTCAATGTCATGATCGGATTTACGAGCTGGAATCCCCATGGGGGGTTGGATGTGACGGGGCCAAGTCGCTCATTCGGGAGAAACTGAACATCGGAAAAACATGGAGGGATTACGGCATGGATTCGGCCGTTGCAGATTTTGAATTGAAATGCGGGCTTTCGCAGGACATCTCAAATATTGTATTGGATCCCCAACGTCCCTATGGGTTCTTCTACTTTGCTCCCGGCCGCTGGAGACTCATTTACCGAATCAATAAAGAAGAAAGCAGAAGCGAAGCTACAAGCCCGGAATTTATCCATCGATTATTAAAGGAAAAATTGCCGGATGCCAAAGTCAAACGTCTGCTTTGGGCAAGCGCGTTCCGATTGGGGCAAGGGCAGAGCGATCATTATCGAAAAGGAAGATGGCTGTTGGCGGGAGATGCGGCACATGCCATGGGCCCTTCGGCCGGTGCGGGGATGATGGTCGGAGTGCTCGGAGCCTGGAGACTGGCTTGGAGGCTGGCGCTGGCTATGCAGAATCATCCCGATTCCGATAAATTGCTTGAAGATTATTCCAAAGAACAAAGAGAGGGAGCGAATGAAATCCAAAACAACAATGCGATGATTTTTAGAAACATGGCGATAACCCATCCGCTTCTGGCAGCAGGACGGGCATTCGTCTTAAGGAACTTTGGCCGCATTTCTTCATTCGGAAGATCCGCGCTGGAGAAGGAGGCATTATTAAGCCAAGCATTGCCCGTTTCGGGGGCTTCCGATCAATATGTTCCGAGTGGAGTTCTTTCCTTAAGCTCCTATGGCCCATGGCAGTTGGGCAAAAGGGTTCCTTACATCGCAGCGGATAAGGGCCCCCACCCTCTTTCCGGCATGGATCGCTCCCATACGCTTATCTCCATTGGAAAGCATCACCCTGAACAAGAGCAGAGGCTGTTCGAAAACATAATGAAAGAGTTCAGCTTCCCGGCCGGCAGGAAGCTTGTTCATCCGAACGTAAACTCTTCTTACCGTAAACTATCCAACGATTTCGTATTTGCACTAGTCCGGCCGGATCAGCATGTGGTTTCCATCTCTAAAATGTAGAAATTGCTGTGATAATACATTTTTATTTATGTACGGAGAAGGTGATGGTCGTTCCTTGGCCTGGATTGCTGACAATTTGCAATCCTTCGCCATAAAGCTGCTTCAGCCGGTAATTGGTGTTGTAGAGTCCGATTCCTTTTCTCCTGCCATCCATGTCTTTCTTCTGCAGCACTTGCCGAATGACGTCCTCGTCCATGCCGACGCCGTCGTCCCGTACCGACACAACAGCATGCGTTCCCATGTCAGCAACGGTAATCGCAATCCTCCCCCCTTGCTTGCGGGCAAGCACTCCGTGACGAACCGCATTTTCAACCAGCGGCTGGAGTGTGAGCGGAGGAATCGATAGCTTCAGATTGTCATCTACATTCCATTCGACGTGAATACGGCTCCCGAAGCGCACCTTCTCAATATATAAATAAGCACGGACGAGTTCGAGCTCCTTTTGCAATGGGACAAGCTGATCCGTATTTTGAAAATCGAAGCTGGTTCTCAAGTATTGTCCGAAGCTTTCGAGCAAAGCCTGCATTTGGCGGATGTCGATTTCACTTAATGCAGAAATAGAGTTAAGTGCATTAAACAGAAAATGCGGTCTGATCTGTGCTTGCAGCCATGCAGCCTCCATACGTGCCTGGTTGCGCGCGGCGCGGACGACCTCCGTCAAAGCGCGAACCCGCGACTTCAATTCAAGCGAATCGACCGGTTTCGTAACGTAGTCGTTCGCCCCGGCGCGGAAGCCGGCTTCGATATCCTCGGTACGGCTGCGTGCCGTAAGCAGCAGAATCGGCAGCTCTGTAAGCGAGAAAAGTTCTCTGACGCGCCGGGCCAATTCATATCCCGACATGCCCGGCATCATGACATCAGCGATCAGTAAATCCCAATTTCCTTGTTCCAGAAGGGAGAGCGCTTCGGCTCCACTTACTGCCGTCGCGAGTTCATAGCTTTCTGACGGCAGAACACTTTGGAGGACACGCAAATTGACGGGATCGTCATCCACAGCCAGGATACGCGGCCTGTCGCTGCCCTTGTAATCCGGCATGGCAGCGGCTGCTTCAGCCGAAGCGGCGACGGAACTGGCGGGATTTTCTTCGATCATGCTGTCCGGAATCTCATTCTCGATGTCAGCGACCGGCAGTGTAAATACGAATACCGACCCCTGACCAGGCGTCGATGTTACTGATAGTGAACCTCCATGCAGCTCGACTAGCTGCTTTGTAATTGCCAGCCCCAAGCCTAACCCCGTCGCTTTACTGGACTCATCGGAAGGCCCTTGTTCGTAGGGCAGGAAAATGCGGCTTACCGTCTGCTCATCCATCCCGATTCCAGTATCGGATATTTCGATATGTACTTTTCCATCCTTGTCGAAAGCACGAACTCGGATTATGCCTTCATTCGTAAATTTGACTGCATTGTGAATTAGATTGAACAATATCTGGATGAGCCGATTCTCGTCTGCATATACGGGAGGTAACGAAGCCGAAACTTCGCTCTTAAGCTCAATCGGCTTCCCTTCGGCGAGGTAGCGAATCATATCCAATACACCTGCCGTTACATTGGACAGATGGAGTTTGGCCGGATAAATTCGTACGCGTCCTTCCTTAAATCGCTTCAGATCCATCAGATCGTCCAACAGCACGGACATTCGCTTGCCAACCGCAAGAAGCAGCTCCATTCGCGCCCGGTTGCTCCCATTATCTATACTTCCCCCGCTGTCCATAACGGCTTGTGCCATATTCATTATACCGTGCAGCGGATTTCTCAGTTCATGGGAAGTAGCGACCAGAAATTCGTCTTTCTGTTTGTCCTGTGCCTGCAATTGCCGTGTAAGCTTAGCCGTTTTCTCAGAATGGCGAAAATAATCCTTGAACCAAAACAAGGCCAAACAAGAAAACCCGGCCAACAAATCGAAAGGGTAGTAGTCGCTGCTGACCAGACCGGCTGTCTTGAGAACCCCCCACAGGGTACTTGCGGTGAAAGCCGTCATTGCGAACAAAATATAGATCATATCCTGATAGCCTTGCCGTATTGCACGATAAACATATAGCGGCACCAGGACAAAAGGCACCAGAGTCAGCAAGGTATGAAGCAGGTCCGTATAGCTCAATATGTCGGGAGGCAAAATCACGACGCAAGCTGCATAAATCGTACAAATTATACCGTACCAGCGTGTAAAGAGAGCAAGCCGCACGAAGGATGTCAGCAGATCATTGGTAAACTTCAACAGGAAAACAGATACACCGAGAAACGATAGGTAGTACAGCTTCCACCCCCAAAGATAACCAATTCCAAACCAGTCCAACAAAATGCGGTCATCATCCGTAATAATAGACAGCATTGCGCTAAGCATCAGCATAGAGAAAGAAAGCAGCGCTTTATGACGGGCTCCCATAGCGAATAGGGCGACAGCATATGCGGCATGCATGAACAGAAACAGAAATATCGCAGCTTGAAGCCCTGCTGATACCGAATACGCCTTGCGAATCGCCTCTTCCGTCCCAAACTTGATCGGCTGCATAATTCCGTTAATAGCGTGATTATCGTAATTGGCTACATGAATGACGATATCGACAATGCCTTGATCCGGGATAAACGTCCCTATATACGGAAGGTTGCCGGGTATGAAATCTTCCTCTCGTGCCGCAGGATTGCCGGACCCGGCAATCCGTTCTCCGTTCACGTACAATGCGGACGATGACGGAATGGAAGGGACGCGTATGCTGTAAGCACCTGAGTACGCCGGGTTTAACATGAGCCTTAACCGATACGTCGCATAACCCAATCCTTCCGGAAGCTCATCTTCCCAGCTTGACGGCAGTTGTACGAGTTTTTGTTCCGTTATGGGTTCCATTTTGGAATGGATCAGTTCGTTGGGATAAAAAACCCATTCTCCGTTCAGTAGCAATAGCGGAGCTTGCTCTTTGTTCCACTCGCTTAAATCCAGCACACCTCCGGAAACTGCTACGGCTCTCGATGAACCCTGTATTTGTAACCAGGCGAGTCGTATACCGGTTAGAATTAAGACGAATATAAAGAGGTATATTGCAATTTTCGTTCTACTCATACCCCTCCCCCTCTTTCCTTTCGTAGGGCTTTCCTTGCGGCTATTCCTCTCGCCTATGTTACAATGAAAGCAAAGATTTTTCGAGGGATTCTTTACGATTCGTAAGAAAGCCGCAACTTGGACGTACATTTTTAGGATTCGGAATCGCGAATCGTTTTTCTAGTGGATACGGGGAAGAGCATATATGGAAGAAACCGGACGGGAAAGGCAGGAGCGCCTTTTCGTCCGGTTTTTTCGTTCAACGAATGAATTTGACCGAGGAATCTCGAGCAGATTTAAGTAAAACCCCTTCATCCGAAGTAAGCACACGAGAGATCGGATCCGCCACTTTCAGCACCAGTTGACCTGAACCATCCAGCAGTACGACGCCGTAATCATCATTTTCGCCAACATGGCAGATGAGCCGGTCGTTCAACACTTGCACGCCGGCTATTGGCGTTTTCCATACAAGCGGATCTTTCCCGTTCGGATCGGCCTGGTACAGCTCGAATCGGTTCGTATCCTTCTCGGTTGTATAAAATACTTTGCCGGCGATGCTGTCAAACCATGACACGGCATGGTCGGACAGTTTCATTTCACCCGTCCCGTCTAGTGCAGAAGAATATAACATGTTATCCTCGTCTTTTACATAGTACAATTTGTTATCGCTAATCTTGAACCATCTGACTCCCGAGCTCACGATCCTCTCGGCCTTATTCGTTTTCAGGTTTATTCTGTAAATGAAATTCTGGTCGTATTGGAGTTCTGAGCACAGAACATAGACATCATCTCCGAGGACAGTGGTGGCGGTAGTGCGTACGTAGGGTATGGTGCCATCCCCGCCCTTACTGCACACCTGGAAGCAACCCAGGAATTCTGTCTCTACCTAATTTTAGAATAAAATCATTTAGTTTTTTTGAATTATCGTTAGTGGATTCGTAATTCTTTCCGCCAAATGTCAAATTACTATCCAAACGATACGTTTGATTTCCGTCTTTCAAATCAAAAAAATACAAATACCCGACGCCTTTACTATCTGTTTCTCGAACCTCAATGCTCTTGATCCGGGAAACAATATCTTGGATTGTTTTCGAATCAGTAACTGAAAACTTGTTTCCATCACTGAATTGTACATCGATTTCATTTACATTTGAAAAATCACTTTTTAACACGCCGGTTAAACTCATAACCTTCCCCTTCGTGTCATCGTTGTTTGGGCCGTCGCACCCAACAACGAACAATGCGATCAGTACAAGCAACATACTCATATATATAGGAATCCTTGCTTTAAGCAAACCCGCCACCCCCTACCTTCAAAACGATGTTTTCCATCAAATAGTTGCACCATAAAGAAAGGGGGCCTTAAGGCTCACCCCCTATCTAACGGGAAGCTGCGCCGTGGTCACGATCCACCGCTATTCAAGTCCATGACCTGATTATATCATTGCTTGTACTAAGAAAAATACTAGAAATCCGATAGCGGCTACTCGGAATTAAATCAGTCTGTTTATTCTTTCCCGGCATCACGTCGTCATAGCAAACCATCGATACCATGTCAATTTTCCAATCGCATTCCGAACAATTCACTTGCTTCTTGTGTTTTGACCCGCTGTTTAAAATCCATAATATCAACACATAGTCGAACCCTGAATCCACTTGAATCTTGAGAATCCGCGCTACGCCGTTATTCAATGGTGCAATTTTGTCCCTCATCAAAGCAACTGCGTTTACTGCTCATTGTGCTGCATTCCTGACGTCAGAACGGTCGATCACTCCAGAGAAATTGACGACTAATCGATGGATGAATGGAACATAATACGTTTATTCCATCCAGATTCTAGACGGAAATAAGTAACCATGGTTCAGGAGATGATGATAAATGGAGAACAGCCAAAAAGTAGCAGTCATTACGGGTGCAGGGCAAGGAATCGGGAAAGGTATTGCCAAACGTTTGGCACATGACGGTTTCGCCATCGTCTTAAGTGATATGAACGAAGAAGTGCTTAACGCTACTGTCAATGAATTTAAAGAACAGAATATTAATGCAGCTTCATTCGTTGGCGATGTTTCCAAGCAGCAAGATCAAAAAACTTTAGTCAAGACGGCGGTCGATCACTTTGGAAGAGTCGATGTTTTTGTCAATAACGCGGGAATTGACCAGGTATCGCCGCTGACGGATGTCGAGCCGGCCAAGCTGGAAAAGCTTTTTCAAGTGAACGTATTCGGTGTATTATACGGCATTCAAGCGGCGGCCGAACAAATGAAAAAACAAGAAACCGGCGGGAAAATAATCAACGCCTGCAGCATTGCAGGACACCGGGGCTTTGCCATGCTCGGGATCTATTCGGCTTCCAAATTTGCTGTCCGCGCATTGACCCAGGTCGCCGCGCAGGAGCTTGCCAAAAATAAAATCACCGTCAACGCCTATTGTCCCGGAATTGTCGGAACAGGCATGTGGGATCGCATTGATGCGGCGATGGTCGGATACATGGGATTACAAAAAGGAGAAGCCTTCAAAAAATTTGCAGAAGATATTGCATTAGGCCGCACTCAAGAGCCGGAAGATGTGGCGAACTTCGTTTCCTATCTAGCATCCCCGGACTCGGATTATATGACCGGACAATCGGTGATGATTGACGGCGGCATAGTATACAATTAGCGAAATGCCGACTCTGCGGCTCAATATTGCCGGTACGATTGTGAATACGGCTTCCGTAGCCGGGCTGATTGCAGATCCGTTCATGGCTCCTTACGTTGCCGCGAAACATGGCGTGGTCGGATTGACCAAAGCGGCAGGGATCGAATATGCGTCGCAGGGCATTCGGGTGAACGCGGTTGCGCCGGGACTAACGGAGACTCCGATGACCAAAGGATGGATGGACGACCCCGAATTTCGGAAGACGGTAGTCGGCAATGTACCGGCAGGACGGCCTGCGAAACCGGAAGAGATCGCGGAAATGGTTGTTTTCTTGTCCTCGCCGTCCGCCAGCTTCGCGGCCGGTCAAACCTTCACCGTGGACGGCGGACAAACCGCGCATTAGCGGAATCTGTTTTCTTCCCGCGAATACTATAGACCGAGGGGAGCCCTCGGTTTTTTTGCATGTCGGCTTATCGTTCATAAGCGGCGCCTGGCTATCTCTTCGGCATCCTGCTTCCGAATTTGCTTGCCCAGTTTTCCAAGAAGGGCGATAAGCCCGTATAAGAAAAGAGTCAACAAAATTTCCGTTAGTACATTCCCGATCTCTATTCCATCGATCCATTGGTCAATTGTATGAATGATCACTCCAAAAACGGCAATCAGCACGAGCTCCTGCAGGATCTTAACGGATAATTGGAAGCGTTCCTTAAGCAAATGCCTTCTCAAGCTGTCCAGCAAGGTGCCTACGATACCCAAAACCCCCGTCCCCAGCAGGACTAACCCCATAAAAGCGAACACCGAACCGATCGATGAAATCCGGATATGGATAAAATTGAAGCTTAGTAACGAGTAGACTGAAAATCCTAGGATAACGATCAGAACGAGTATAATTCCAGCCAGAACAAGCAATATTTTCAAGGATTCCCCTATGCTTTTTTTGCTCAACAACACCCACCCCTTTTGACGATACTTATTATCTCTCCATATCCTTAATGGGATCAGCATACCCGCTATTCGGTTCCAAAACCAATTATATACAAAAAAGGAAAAATCCGCTCCCATAAAAAAGATCATCACCGAAGAACAACCTTGTACGTATTCCCGGCAATGGCTAAATAGTCGCAAAATAAGACAGATACCTCGAAAATGGATTTATTTCCATTTTCTGCTGGAGTCATACAAGCGGAATAGCGCGTCTAAATGGATTTCATACAGCTAGTTTTGCTTCTTCAGGGCAAAAAATGAACACTAAATGGAAAAACTCCATCTATTTCGTACAAAAAGAAGAATATCAGCAAAAATACTCCATTTTAAATGTAGTTTTTCCATCTAGTCAAGTCCCCTCGCC
Source organism: Paenibacillus residui (assembly GCF_042677205.1). Classification (NCBI taxonomy): domain Bacteria; kingdom Bacillati; phylum Bacillota; class Bacilli; order Caryophanales; family Paenibacillaceae; genus Paenibacillus; species Paenibacillus residui. The sequence goes on along the minus strand of NZ_JBHTIU010000008.1, from coordinate 58,789 downwards.
CCTTTCGCTTCAATCTACCTGCATAAAATACAGTTAGATCCCCATGTCTCTGACCGCGGCACCGGCAGATAGTAAACATAGACGGATTTTCAAGCTAGACGCTTTCCTTCTCCCAGGCCAAAATGGCAACTAGGCGGGAATACGATTATCCCCCCATGCCGCTGCGCAGCACCAAATCCGATCCATGCGATAAGTCCCCTCGGGGGCTAAATCCACTAAGATTTCTACAACTCTCCAAACGAAATCAATTGCATGTGCAACAAATACTACATTCCGGCGTCTAATGTTAGAGGAAAAGTTTACTAGATTAAATGAAAACAGGAGGAAGCCAGCAGGATGGGAGGAAGGAACCGGTTCGTTTGGATAATGGTCGCAGTTATGCTTCTTACATGGGTAACACCGGCCGCTGAAGCCGCCGCAGCTTCCGGCGCTGCCCGGGAAATCGAAATAGTATTGGACGGTAAAAGACTGGAGAGCGACGTCTCTCCCTACATCGTCCCCGAAGTGTACGTAACGATGGTGCCGTTGCGCCTTATAAGCGAAGCATTGGGCGCAGAGGTAAGCTGGAATCAGCAGGAGCGGCAAGCAACGATCAGAGGAGGAGACGGCAAGCTGATTATTATGAAGCAAGGATTGTCGAATGCTATAGTCAATGGGCAAAGCGCAGCGCTTGATGCTCCCGTCGCAAACAAATCCGGTTATACGATGGTGCCGATTCGCTTTATCGCGGAGCAGCTCGGCCTGAAGGTCGGCTGGAACCAGCAGGATCAGCGTATTACATTGACTACGGACGATAGTGAAGCGCCTGTCCCCGCTGCCGGGGCCGGAGAGGGCTTACCGGGATCAGAGAAGGCAGCCCCGGACAGCGATGGCAAGGGCGAGAAGAGCGAGCTGCGCGGAGTATGGATATCAACCGTCTATAATCTCGACTGGCCGTCGCAAGCCTCTTACGGCAAGTCTGTTCAGCAGATGGAGGAATTCCGCGAGCTGCTCGACGAGCTGCAGGAGTTAGGGATGAACGCGGTATTCGTGCAGGTTCGTCCTGCCGCAGACGCCTTGTATCCATCGGAGCTTGTCCCCTGGTCCAAATATTTGACGGGCACTCAAGGTCTTGCCCCCGATTATGATCCGCTATCCTTCATGATAGAGGAAACCCACAAGCGGAATATGGAGTTTCATGCCTGGTTCAATCCGTTCCGCGCCGCCGTTGACACCAACACCGAGCAGCTTGCCTCCAGCCATATTGTGAAGCAGCAGCCGGACTGGATCGTCAATGCAGGCGGCAAGCTGTACATCAATCCGGGCATTCCGCAAGCGCGCCAACACATTATCGACGCGATCATGGAAGTGGTAAACCATTATAATATTGACGGGGTCCATCTGGATGATTATTTTTATCCGTCGAATACAGAATTTGCGGATGACCAGACTTTCCTGACATATAATCCGGACAAAATCGCCTCGAAGGCCGACTGGAGACGCAGCAATATCAATGCATTTGTGCGTGATCTCGGACAAGCGATCAACAGCGCCAAGCCTCAGGTCCGCTTTGGAATCAGCCCGTTCGGCGTATGGCGCAACCAGTCGACGGACAAGACCGGTTCGGATACGAAGGCCTCGCTGACGGCATATGACAGTATGTATGCCGATGTTCGCACCTGGATCAAGGAAGGATGGATCGACTATATCAATCCGCAGCTGTACTGGAGCCTTTCCTTTCCGGCCGCCAGATATGACAAGCTGGTGGATTGGTGGGTGCAAGAGGTGAAGGGAACCGGAGTGGACCTGTACATCGGCCATTCTCCGTATAAGCTGGGGACGAAGGAAGCCGGCTGGCAGAGTGCGCAGGAAATTATTAATCAGTTGGAATACAACAAGCGCTATTCCGAGATTAAAGGGGATATCTTCTTCAGCGCGAAGGATCTTCGCAGAAATCCTCTGGGCATTAAAGAAGCGCTCCGCTCTTATTATCCTTAATCATTTTATCCATGGCAGCGCCCGCTGCCGGACTGTATAACCCACGGTCCGGTCAACGGGCGCTTTCTTTAAAAATCTCGGGAACTATCTTCCTTCAGAGCGTGTTGAGGGGGCATTGCCGCGCCCGTACGCGTCCTCGTAATCGGAAATGGCCAGCTTGCCGAGCATGGAAAGCACAGCATCCTCCATAGGCGGGTTATGCAAGCCAAATCGTACATCGCGGTACAACCGCTGCAGCGGATGGTCCAATGCAAGACTATGTGCGCCTGCGATGCGCATCGCTTTATCAACGACAGACATGGCCGTCTGAACGGCGGTCACTTTCACCGCATTCAGCTCTGCATTTAACCGCTCAGGCGGCAGCACCTGCCGATCCCATCTTGCCGCCACACTATACAGAAAATGTCTGGCTGCATGCAGCTCCAGTTCGATTTGGCCAAGCTGCTGAACGATATTCGGCAAATGGATAATCGGAGCGGGCAAGGAATTGGGATGATAGCTGTAAGCAAATTTGATCGCTTCCTTCCTGGCGGCAAGCGCAATGCCAAGGTAGCATGCAGGTATATGAAGCAAATATGGCGTTGCCGCCGAGGCTGATTTCTTGGGAAGCAGACAGGCCAGTGCAGACTCGGGCAATACAACGTCCTCCAGCACCAGATCATGGCTGGCTGTTCCGCGCATGCCTAGCGTATGCCAGGTTTCTTCGATGCGAAGACCTGCCGTATTTCGCGGAATGAGAAATTCGGCCGTGTCCTCTTCAACACTCGCCGTAACAATAAAATGATCCAGCACAGGAGAAAGCGTAGTGAACGTTTTTCTGCCATTTAACACATAAGAACCGTCCTGCCGCCGTTTGGCGGTTGTCAGCGGCTTGCCTCCGCGTGTCGGGCTCCCTGAAGCCTTCTCGGTCGCTGCGCGATTCACCAAGTGCTGATCTTTGACAATCTTCTCATTCAAATCGGTCAACGCAGCCTCCGTCCACTGCTTCTTATGATTCAGATCATAAACAACCCCCAAATGCCAGCCGACGCCTAAGGCAATCGAGGCATCCCCCTGTGCCAGCCGCTCCTGATACAGGACAAACTCATACAGGGATATGCCTTCTCCCCCTTCGTCAGCCGGTACAGTATACGAGAAATAACCAAGCCTGCGCAGCGCCTCGATATGCGCATAGGCAAAATCATGCTCGGCATCCACACGGTGGGCTTCCTCTGCAAAGCCGTCCGCAAGCTCGCCGATTGCCTTCAAGCGCCGTTCTTGTTCCGCGCTCAACACAAACATATTGTCTAATCGGTCCATAGTCTGATGTCCTCAACTTTACTGCATTTTTTATGAAGAGTTCCGCATAATGCGGTCCAAAATTTGTCTCTCCCACTTCCCAACCTGAGAGTCCGTTCTAGAGCGGGGACGCGGCAGATCAATGTCCATGTCAAGAGCAATGTCTCCATCCTCAAGCAATAGAATGCGATCGGATAAAGTAATGGCCTCATTGACATCATGGGTAACCAATAGAGCGGTAAACCGCTGCTCCAGCCACAGCCGTTCGATGAGCTGCTGCATTTCAAGCCGGGTAAGAGCATCCAGCGCGCCGAGCGGCTCATCGAGCAGCAGCATCCGGGGATTGCGCACCAATGCGCGTGCCAGGGCGACCCGCTGCTTTTGGCCGCCCGACAGTGTAGAAGGCCACTGATCTGCTTTATTCTCTAGTCCTACCTGCTGCAGAAAATGGAGCGCTTTAGGTCTCCATTCGCCCTGCAGACCGATTCCTACGTTATCTATCACACTTTTCCACGGCAGCAGACGCGAATCCTGAAACATCATCGTCGTGCTGCCGCTAATGCCATTAAGCGCTTCTCCATCCAGCAGAATATCGCCTTCCGACGGCGCATCCAGCCCGGAAATCAGCTTTAGCAGCGTGCTTTTTCCGCTTCCGCTTTTTCCAATGATACTGGTGAATTGCCCGGGATATAAAGTGATGTCAAGCCTTTTGAGCACGTCATGCTGCTGGAATGACTTGGTTACGGCCTTAATTTGAATAAGCACTCCGTTTTTTCCTTCCGGGATAACCGCAGAACGGGTCATAGAGAAACTCCTTTCCCACCAATGTTTACGGATGATAAGTCTGGTTCCATTTAAGCAGCCCTTTTTCCAGCCATTTGGCCAGCAAATCTGCGATTTTACCAAAGCATGCGTATATAATGATGCTCAGTATGATAATGTCTGCTTGCATAAACTCTCTGGCATTCATCGCCAAATAGCCAATGCCGGAATTGGTCGCAATGGTCTCTGCCACAATGAGCGTGAGCCACATCACACCGAGCGCATAGCGCAGGCCGACAAAAATGGAAGGCAGCGCGCCAGGCAGTAGAATATGCCTGAAAATTTCCCGCCGCTTCAAGCCGTATACTTTGCCCATTTCCACCAAATCATTGCTGACGTTCCTTATCCCGTGATAAGTGTTAACATAAACCGGAAACATAACGCCAAGCGCCACCAGAAAGATTTTCGAAGACTCTCCGATTCCGATCCATATAATAACTAGCGGGACTAAAGCAAGATGCGGTATATTCCGCACCATCTGGATAGTTGTATCGAACAAGCGATAGGATAAATGAAAACTGGCGTTCAGTATCCCCATCGCCAATCCTATTCCTCCCCCGATCAGCAGACCAATCAGGGCGCGCTGCAGACTGATCAGCATATGCTCCGCCAATACTCCATTGGCAATCATTTTCCAGCCGGTTTCAGCAATCGTAACAGGAGTCGGGAAAATTTTCGCGGATACAATTTCCATAGAGGCCGTCCACTGCCATATAACGATAATCAGAAGAGGAAGGAGCCATGGCAGCATAAAATTAACGATCGTACGCTTCTTCATCATTTCAAATCCGGCACCCATTCTTTCCCGACAGGCATATAGGAACTTACATCAATGGAATGTTCGATCAAACCGATTTTGTGAAATGTATCTGCCAACTGCTGCTGCGGAGCAATAATTTCCTTCGTAATGGCTTCTACGCCATAGGTTCTGCGTTCGACCATTTTAGCCAGGCTTTCCTCGTCTATGCCGAGCTCCCCGGCGAGCATTTTTACAACCTCGCCTTTATTTTCATTGGCCCACTGGTCGGAGACATCGGTTTCCTCAAGAATCGCCTTGACGATTTCCGGATGCGCTTCTGCAAACTCTTTGGTCGCATAATAGAAGGTCCGGTTTGGCGAATAATGGCTTCCATCCGTAAGCGTTACAGGCTGCAAATCCATTTGCACCGTGGCAAAAAACGGATCCCAGGAGCCCAGCGCATCCACCTGCTTCGTTTCAAACAGTGCTCTGCCCTCCGATGCATCCTTAACATACACATATTCAACATCATCATATTGAAGCCCCGAGCTTTCCAAGGCAAGCACAGTCAAATAATGATGATTGCCGCCCTTTACAACGGCAACCTTCTTCCCCTTCAGATCGCCAATGCCGGCAATACCGGAATCCTTATGCACCATAATGCCCATGCCTTCGGGGTTTGGCAGATCGCTTCCGACGTAAACAAAGCTTTGTCCGCTCGCTTGAGCAAATACACCCGATCCATCCGCTGCGTTGCCGTAGTCGATTTTGCCTGCAGCCAGCGCCTCAAGCACCGTGCCGCCGCTCGGAAACACGTTCCACTCAATCTTGATTCCCTGCTTCTTCAGGCGCTCATCCAGATTTCCCTTTACCTTCAAAATGTTGAGCGTATTGCCTTTCTGGTAACCAATTCGCACAACTTCAAGCTGGCCTTCGGAGGCTTTGGAACTGGAGCAGGCGGAAAATAGAACAGAACAAACAAGTATAATGGAAAGAAGTAAAGAAGATCCGGATTTTGACACTGCCATTATAGATTCACTCCTTTTAATGTAAAAGCGTCCCAATCGAGAGGGTAGTGTTCCTTTCCTTTCAGCATTGCAACGCTTAACGCTTCTCCTATGCCGCTGGCGAATTTAAAGCCATGGCCGGAGCCTCCTCCCGCAAACCAGACACGGCTTCTGCCCGGCAGCTCATCAATAATAAACTCTTCACCGGGAGCATTTTCGTACAAGCAGGTCTGTCCGGCCAGCAGCTCTCCGGCCTCCGGCAAAAATAGATTCAACGCATGCCGAAGCTCTGCCTCATCCTCCTCATATGCCCCGAAAGGCGGTACGGGCTGACCCGGCAAAGCGGGATATCCGCCATCATGCCGGCCTATTTTCAAACCCGATTCGTCAAGCGCCGGGAAACCAAAGTATTCTTCAGCCCCCCCGTTATTGAAAATAAAAGCGGGGAGCCGACCTCTCCCGTATCGTTCCTTCGGTGCTTTGAACCAGGCAATGGGTTTGCGGTACGGCTTAATGATGTTGTGCAGCTCCGGCAGCACCCGTGCCGACCACGCACCTGCGCTGACGAGGACGCTGCCTGCGGTGAAGCTGCCGCGCTCTGTAACCACTAAGGGCTCCCCGGCTTCCGAGACCAGTTGCAGCACCTTGGTGTTGGGCAGCAGCTTCGCTCCATAATGAACGGCCAACGCTCTATAGCTTGCAATAATCTGTTCGCTGTACAGAATGCCGCCCTCCGGCTCATAAAGGCCTTCCATATGAGAAGGCACGGAAAATCCCGGCCAGCGCTCCTGGATTTGCTGTGCATTGAGCGCTTCATACGGTATACCGAAAGCTATGCAGCTCTCTGTTTTGCTCCGGATAAAGCGGGACCCGCGCGGACCGATGCTGATTACACCAATAGGATCATAGAGAGTGGCATGGTCATGGCCTAAAGTCCCCGGCACCTCCGCCGCTTCCCGCTCCAGCTTCTTCCACAGCTCTATCGAACGCAGGGCAAGCTTTACGTAGCTTTCACCCATCGTATAGGCCCCTCTCACTATGCGTGTCGTTCCATGATGGCTCCCATAGCTGTGGGGCGGATCGTGCGCATCGATCAGCAGTACAGAGACTCCCCGCTTGGCCAACTGATAGCCCGTGCTCATGCCGAAGGAGCCCGCCCCTACAATGATGACATCAAATTTCTGGAGCAAAGGGGTCTTCACCTCAATTCCGGTTTGATTTTTCTGAACATTAATTTTATTATAATTCCTATAAGTAAACTTGGGAATAGCGCACATTTAGGATACCAGGTATGCAAAAGGATACTACAGGAGGAGGATAAACTATGGACCCGGCCAGAAAAATGTCAATATGTCAAAAGGATTTTGACTTTTCGATTATAAGCGGGAAATGGAAGGCAATGATTTTGTGGCATTTGCGCAACGACACCATCCGCTTTTGCGAGCTCAAGAAAATGCTGCAGCCCATCACGCAAAAAACGCTGACCACCCAGTTACGGGAGCTGGAGGATGATCTTCTGGTACACCGCGAGGTCTATCCCGTGTTCCCCGCGAAGGTGGAATATTCCTTGACCCCGCATGGCCGGCAGTTAATCCCGATCATCGAGTGCATGATAGAATGGAACAAGAGCTACAAGCAGTTGCTGAAATGCCAGGAAATTCAAGGAGAGCAAGGATAGAGAGCTTGGGGAAGGTTCACGGCAGCAAGATGGATCTGTAGGGTGGGGTGCGGCAGTCTGTCCGGAATTCGTCAATGACGGTCGCAAGAAGGGCAACGCAATAAGGCTATCGGCCGAAATGGTGATAGCCCTGATTATAGTTAGAGTGAACGGTTGCGCCGCTGAACGATGCCATGCTTGAGCTATATTCGAAGTACCAACCGGAAGAGCTGCAGACCATTCTCGTCATTACTGTCTTTGGAACGCAACCTTCAAGCCCAACCCGATATAGATCGTTCCGACGAGCTTGCCGCTCCAACGGCTTAAACGGTTTATCCATGCCGTCCGTTTAACCATTTTACCAAGCGTAGAGACACTTAATACAATCGTGGTTGTATACAATATACTTAGTATGACGAAGATGAATCCAAATATCAAAAACTGCATTACGGCTTCACCTCGTTCATGATGAACAAATTGAGGCAGGAACGCTAGAAAGAACAGCGCCGTCTTCGGATTAAGAACCTCTGCCAAAGTAGCCGATACATATGACTTTAAGGCTCCTGCCGACTCAACCTTTGGAAGCTGCGGTTCGGAGGGCTTCCTTATCATTTCGCAAATCCCTAGATATAACAAGTACGCCACCCCCGCATATTTGACGACATTGAAAGCGAGAGCCGAGGTCATCAGTATGGCGGAAAGCCCCACGGCAGCAAATAACGTGTGAAGGAAATCCCCGGTTGCGATGCCGAGCCCCGCCATAATGCCTCCTTTGCGCCCGTTCTGAACGGTACGGGTAATTGTAAGAAGAACGGCCGGGCCTGGAATCAAAAATAGACCTATAACAACAATCACATACGTAATTAAGGTAGAAAAATCGGGCATCTGGTTTCCCCCTTCTCTGCATTAATGGCCGTTCAAAGAGATATATCGTTACGGCCTTGCAGCCATTGCTCGAATTCGGCAGGCGTGCGCACATTATGGTCTAAAACGGCGGTATAGATATCGAAGCTTTTCACTTGTTCCCCATACTCGGCCCGTGATGCCCATACGGTTTTAATACTTAAAATAGAAATAATTGCTGCGGGAGTAAGACGATCGGGCATCGTGCGAATATGCTGCAGATCGGGTTGTTTTTCCGGTTCATCTACGAACCAAATATCCAGCTCCCATTTGTTTCCGTTCTCGGACTCATACGTCATTCCGAGAAAATAACCGTCAGGGTAGGCCGGGTCGGTGTTCCATTTCCCGGTATCGTTAATGAATTTCAAATCCCGGATACCGGGATTGGACATCAATTGTGAAGCTATTCCGGTAATTGCAGCGATGTTCAACTTGGAGCAAACGACCGTCATATCGAGGTCTCTCCAAGCCATTAAACCAAGTGCCGCACTCCCTACTTTCACGGGTGTACCGGCTGCCTTCAGCAATTGATCAAGGTTCAACTCTTCCACAATCGCAGATGCTTCAGTCTGCAGTTGAAGTTGGCAGGCCAGCAGATCTTCTTGTTGTTTCATTTTTTGCTCCTTCCATTTAGTGAATCATACGGAGATTTTCATATGGCAACGATCGAGAGCCGTCACAGCCGTTATCGCTTGGCATCGAGGCAATGATCAAGCTGCTGCTTTAAGGTTAGCTATTAAGCACGGCCTTCAAGCCGGCCGCTGTTTTCGGCTGCTCCTTCTTCATCGATTGGCGCATGAAAAATTCGGCTACCTTCGGAACATTGTCAACCTGAATGGTGAAATGAACACGGCAGGCTTTTTCGGAGATCGGCTCAATACGGTAGGTTTCACGAAAAAATTGTTTTTCGCCGGGAACCGTCTCTATGGTCAACAATTGATCCTGAACAAGCTCGGTCACGACCATATTTTTTTCGCTCTTAAAGCCTGAATATTTTCCGCTTTCGAAATAGTTGGTCCCCAACCGGGCAGGTTCTTCAGGAGTGACTCGATTCTCAATAATGCCTTTCATCCAGGAAGCTCGCCCCTTTAGATCGATGAGGCGTGCAAAAACGATAGAGGCCGGATACTCATAGCTTTCGGAATATTCAAAAGTAAGCATGATGATCTTCCTTTCCTTTTTAGAATGTATTTAACGAGAGAGGATGGTTGACAGCGCATGGGTGATAACTTGTTCCAATTCTTCCTTATTCCCCTCGGCAGCCGGTGTTCGCCATCCGATGTACCCGTCCGGCCGCACGAGGATAGCCCCCGTGGAAGTGATTCCGTATGCGTCAAGAAAATCGTTCCCGGGATTGCTGAAGTCAGCCCTATGACCGCCAATCTGATAAATATCCATCGGAAGACGGAGTGCATCTTTAACATGTTGAGCAGCCTTCAACGCGTTCTGTCCGTCAGGGCCAACGAGCAGGACAAAGCGGGAACCAAATAGATCCAACGTTGAAATAGGTTGGCCGTCCCGTTCGAGAACGATGTGCGCAGCGCGGGTTCCCGGCTGTCCCGTCCATAACTCGGGCGGCTGTACCATGGGGAGGTTCATCCCGTCGGCTTCCGGTACGATTGCGCCGGCTTGATAACGATAACCCATATTGACATGCAGGGTGTTTACCGTAATCCCTTCCGATCCTTCATGTTCGCGCTGCTGGGAAAGCATAATGACCTGCTCTACCGTATAATCCGCGATGGGCCGCCGCTCAGCATCATAAGTAGCAAGCAAAGCCGGACCGGCTTCACCGCGCAGGACGGCGGCCAGCTTCCAGGCGAGGTTCTGCGCTTCGGCGATACCGGTATTGCCTCCCAAGCCGCCGCTTGGAGGTTGAACCCGTGCGGAATCGCCAACCAAAAAGATGCGCCCTTCTTGGAAGCGATCAGCTACACGGCCGGCCATTTCCCAAGTCAATATCTTTCTGATTGTAACCGGGATGTCAGGAATTCCGATGGCGGCCCTAACTAATTCAATGCAGCGCTCCTCCGGATAATCGTCGATAGTTTCCTCTTCAGGATCAAATACAACGTCCAACCGGTATATATGAGGCCGCCTGAAAGTTCCGGGGTACAGAACGAGACTTCCGCTTACGGTATCATTGGCGAGAAAACACATATGAGCGTTTTGTCTACCAAACAGGTCATGAATGTCCGCATCGAAAACGATGCTGATCAGGTGGCAGAGCGTACCTTCTCCATGCTGACCAATCCCTAATTGTGCGCGGGTTCCACTTTTACTGCCATCCGCTCCGACCATATACCCGGACCGAACACGGCGCGTTTCGCCGCTGATTCGATCGCGAATCGTAGCCGAGATGCCGTCCGCATCCGTTTCGAATTCGATCAACTCCGTGTTGTAGCGCAAATCGACACCGGCTTTCTCAGCCTGTTCCCGGAGGACCGGCTCAAGCAGATCTTGTGCGATGCCGTTTCCTTCAACAGGGCTGGCATCCGTAAAGTAAGCACTCATATCTTCCATCAGGTTATCAAACATTTCCCCGGCCAAGCTCTCTACAAACATAACGCCGAATTCCCTAGGGAAAGGGGGCTCTTCACGGCGAATTTCGTCCTCGATGCCGGCCGAACGGAATATTTCCATTGTTCGGGCAGTCAGGCTCGACACGCGCGGGTGAATCGCCGTCCCCGGATGGCGTTCGACGACTAACGGTTTAATTCCTTGCCTGGCCAGAAATAGGGAGAAGGATAGACCTACCAAACTTCCTCCTACTACGAGGATAGGAACCGATTCATCGAATGATGAAGAGTTATTTAGTGTCTTGTTCATCTAATTACGCCCTTTCGTAAATTAGTTTATTTTTCACTCCATACGGTTATCTATTTGCTCGGCTTTCTCCCGCAGCTCTTCCATGCTCCATGTCAGCTTGTGCGATTGTATATCGGCGATTACGGATTGGAGCCATTCCACTTCAGCGACAAGCAATGTTCGTTGATATTCGGCCTCAAGTAAAAATAAGCGCGGCAGACCCAGTGATGCCCCTATCTCAAACTGATCTTGAAGTCGGGCAAGTGTATTTTCAAGGGCGTCTATTCTTTGTTTGAAGAGCAATGCGACATCTTCAGGCGTTAACATGGCCAGGAATGAAACCGCAGCTGGAAACTCTAAAAACTCCTGAGCCGGCTTGGAGATCATTTCCCGGATCCATGAATATGCGGCATTTCGTCCCAGATCCGTGATTTCATAAACAATTAAATCCGGTCTCCCTTCATTTTTCTTCTTGCCTTGGATGGCAATGGCTCCGTCCCGATGCAAGCGTTCGATCGTCTGGTAAATACTCGTTCGGTGGCGAACGTTTATAACTTCGTCTTTCCCCCTCTCCTTAATAAGCTGCTGCATTCGATAAGGATGCATAGGCTCTTCAATCAGAAAACAAAGTACGGCTAGAGCGACGGGTGATTTTTTAATCGTGTTTTTCATAGTCATAATATTACTATTAATAATATGACGTGTCAATAAAAAAATAATTATCTTAGTTCATCGAGGATGAGCGACCGCTTTTAAAGGTTGTTTATATCGCCAAATAGAGTTTGATGGGATTAAGGAAGCAAAAACTTGTAAATTCTATATGTGGCAAGGATAAACGGCTATCGCCGTCCTTAGGACGGGCGCGTTTACCGATGAAATATAAGAACAAGTATAGATGAAAACTTATACTTTCTTGTATTTTTTAAAAAAAATGCCATAATCACTCCATCCCCTTCGTTTTCGTTAACGATCATACGAATCCATGAAGGGAAAATGAGTGACTATGGCACTATGATGAATTTCAGTTTAGAGAAAGAGAACCATCGACAGGACGAACATAAAGATCACGCCTGCGATCATAGGAACCGACGTTCTTTTTACAATAGCGATCGGATCCGTCTTCACCGTACCGGCAACGATCAGCACGACGGCAGCAACCGGGGACACCGCACGGAACAAGTTGCCCGCAAGTCCCATCGGCACCGAGATCGCTATCGGGCTAATGCCCGCTGCATCGGCTAATGGAACCATCAGCGGCACCATGGCGAAGATCAAGGCCGTGCCGCTGCCGCTAAGAATAACGATTAGCGCAGTAATGGCTACCAGGATAAGCGGCAGAACGAAGTCCATTCCGTTTCCTTGGATGTTCTGCATCGATTGCTGCAGCGCATCCACCAAGCCGATGGATTTCAGCCCTGTAACAAAGACGGAAGCGGCAACCAGCAGGGCGACGATCGGAACCGCTCCGCCCATTCCTTTAAAGAAGGATTCCGTTTTTTCCAGCACGCTTTTGTCGCCTTTGTGGCGAATGAGTTCGCAGAGGATGGCCAGCACGAGCGATACCAAGGTCGCCGACTCTACGCTGAGCTCTATGGCATTGCCTGTCGTAAGCTTAACCGCGTAAGTACCCAGCAGAAGAATGATCGGGAAGATCGGCAGGATCGCATAAACCGTTTTGAACAGCTTGCCGCCTTTGATCTCGATGTCTTCCTTGGATTCATGGTTCACTTCGGCGTCGGCCTGCAAATGGCTTGCTTTCTTGTCCATGCGCTTCTGCCAGTAATAATGAACCAGAGCGATAAAGATTAAGGTCGGAATGGATACGACAGCATGATATCTGAACGCATAGTCCGTTACCGTCAAGTTGGCGAACAGCGCATGCTTGGCCAATTCTTCGGCGATGGCGACGTTGTCGCTTCCCAGCGGCGTAGGAACGATCGTGGCGGATGTAGCGATGACTGCTGCCGCGGAAAGCGCCGACATGCCCGCTTTTCTTAAAATCGGATACAAGGTTGCCAGCAAAATGATCGCCAAGTTAGACGCACTCGGAATAACGAGAGACAATAAATTTCCTAACAAAAATACGATCGGCACCAGAATATAAGGCGACTTTATTTTGGAAATAGGCTTCGTTAAAGCGCTGACCGTCACTTCGTTCGCTCCGATGGAGGACATGTAGGCGGTGTAACCTCCAAGCAGAAGAATGATGAAGCCCGCAGCCGCGAATGTCTGCTTGAACTGAGTAACGATGACCTGCAGCGGATCCAGCCATATAGAGCCCGTCGATTCGAAACCCTTGACGGCGATATCGTTGCCCATAGCTGTGGCGACCAGAATCAAAATGATCCCCATCAGAAAAAGCGTAATCTTGATATCCATTTTCTTGATTAGCATATAAATCACGATAAGTACAGAAATAATCGCTGAGCCGTACATGACTACATTAGAGCCCATAGCTGGTTTCCTCCTAAGATGCAGATTGGGTGTAACAGATCAGATCAGGTAGTCATTGGTAAAAAAGAACCGGCAGAGCAAGGTTCAGCTTAGTTGCACTTGCTTAAGCTTTCCATGAACCACTTTTTGAACATTTGCGGATCGATATCGACACATACTTTGGCGTTGGCGGCCTGTCCCAAATATCCTTTCAAGTCAACGACGGTACAGCCTGATGTTAATGAGCCGTGAATCTCAACATCCACGAATGTGTCCGCCACCGTGAACATTTCAGGCTGCAGGAGATAGGCGATCGCGCAGCTGTCGTACATCTTCAATCCCGTCTTCATGCTGCCGCCTCTATATTTTTGGAATAGTTGATAGATCATTCTTCCGGTTTCGTTCATGTCTTTCAGCTGCTCGCTGTCTTCCGGGTACACGAGCGCCTTCCATCCAACGTCAAGCCCGGCCATGACGACAGGCAGATTGCTCTGGAACACAATTTTGGCCGCTTCCGGATCGGCATATATGTTGAATTCCGCCATAACTCCGGCATTGCCGCGTCCCGTTGAACCGCCCATGAGTACAATCTCGGCAATTTTCTCTTTCACTTCCGGATACACTTTGAGCAGCAGCGCAATATTTGTCAAAGGACCGATCGGAACCAAAGTAATCGGCTGCTCGCTTTCCATGATGACCCGGTACATGGCATTGACCGCATTCTCCTTCAAGAGCAGTTCCTTCGTCGGCTCTTCAAAATCGTAGCCGTCCATCCCCGTTGATCCGTGTACATTGCTCGCATCAATCGGTTCTTTGATCAAGGGTCTATCGGCGCCCATCGCCACCGGAATTTCTTTCTTGAAAAACTTCAGCAATTTCAAGGCGTTCAACGTAACCTTATCCAAGCCCACATTCCCGGCTATGGTAGTGATTAAGCGTACATCCAGCTTTTCGCTGTACAAGGCAATCGCTAAGGCAACTGCATCGTCGATTCCCGGATCGGTGTCAATAATAATCGGTCTTTTGTTCATTGGTTTCTTCCTCCTTGAATAAACTGTGCTACCTCTTCTGCGGTCGGCATTCCGGTCTGCGCCCCGAGCTTCGTGGTTGACAAGGCAGCAACCGCATTGCCGTAATCACAAGCAGCTTTGAGCGACATACCCTGGCTTAGGGCAACGGCTAACCCGCCATTAAAGGAATCCCCGGCTCCGGTCGTATCCACGACATCGATTTTATAGGCGGGAACGTTCAGTTCCCGGCCCTCCTGCCAAAACGACAGGCCCTGGCTTCCCTTCGTAACGATCAGCTTCTCTCTGATGTCCTCGCCAAGCTGCTGCATCAATACCATTTGCTCATGTTCGTTCGGCGTAAGATAGTCCACTTGCCGTATTAATTCCGCAGGCAGTTCCTGAATGGGAGCCGGGTTAAGAATGACGGTAACTCCGTTCTCTTTGGCAATTTCTACCGCTTTTTGCACACCTTCCAGTAGTATTTCCAACTGCACGAGAAGAACATCACTATCTGCGATCACTTCTCGCTTGGACTCGACAAAAGATGCGGTTACATGATGGTTGGCCGCCGGTACGACAATAATACTGTTGTCTGCGTTGTAAACCGTTATCGTAGCCGTGGCCGTACGATCTGTAACCGGTTCCACATCGGACACATCAATCCCTTCATTTCTAAGGTGCTGTAAGATGTCCTGACCAAAAAGGTCATTGCCGACGCAGCCAATCAAACGAACATCCGCACCAAGCCGTGCTGCCGCTACCGCTTGATTGGCTCCTTTGCCGCCGGGATTCATCTGAAACTGCTTGCCAAGGAGCGTCTCTCCCATTTGAGGCATTTGAGTTGTTATGGTGACTAGGTCCATGTTGATGCTGCCAACAACAGTAATTTTGGGTTTCCGCTCCATCCCTATCTCTCCTTCTTAGGTCGATTCTCTCTCTATAAGCGATACGTCCAATATTTTATAATTCTCCTGTTCCACGGTCTGCTGACGCTCCATTAAGCTCGCCAGCATCTTGGTTGCCTTCTCACCCATTTCATAAATGGGCTGCTGTATCGTAGTCAGCTCGGGCGTCGTCGCCTTGGACAGGCTGATGCCGTCAAAACCGATGATAGCTATGTCCTGGGGTACCTTTCTACCGAGCTGATACGCGGCCTTAATCGCGCCGATCGCCATAATGTCATTCGCCGCAAAGATTCCGTCAATATCCGGATGCCTTTGCAGAAGCTCCAGTGTCGCTTGAATGGACGATTGCATATCATATTGGCCTTCCGTGATGTATGTCTCTTTAAACCAAGGTTCCCCACCGACGATTTCCTTGTAGCCTTCGCAGCGTTCCTCAGCATTGACTACGCCGCTGGTTCCTTTGATATGGCCGATCCTGCGGCAGCCTTTGCTCTGCAAAAAGCGCGTCGCCATCATTGCCCCTTTCTTATTCTCTACGACAATCGTCGGCAAGCCTTTGCTGATCACACGGTCGATACTAACTACGGGAATATTCAACTGTTCGATTTGTTTCGCTGTCATCGTATTTGAGGATACAATAATACCTTTGACATATTGCTGCTGCAGCACGTCCAGGTAGTTTTGTTCCTTGTTTTCATCTTCATCGGAATTGCAAAGAATTACATTATATCCTAACTGAATGGCTGTATCTTCAACAGCTCTCGCAAGCTCGGGGAAGAAAGGATTAGTAATATCGGGCACGATCAAGCCGATAGCGCTGGACTGCTTCTTGAACAGGCTTCTCGCTACCTCGTTCGGCTTGTAATTAAGCTCTTTAATTGCCTTTTCTACCTTAATCCTCGTATCCTGGCCTACATAACCGCTATTGTTCAAGACTCTAGACACAGTTGCTACAGATACGCCTGCATGCTTGGCAACATCTTTGATAGAAATCATATTTTCACTCCACTTATAGGTAACCGGTTACACACAATATACTGTATGCTCTTAAATATGTCAATAAGTATTTCATTCCAACAGGCACTGAAGCATGCGGCGATGCAATGAACGCTATCGTTCCATATCATTCGGCTTCATCTTTTACGCATCCCGCCCGGCCAATCCATAGAAAAACAACTCGATTAATTGATCGATATTTAGGGCTTGGCCGTCTTCACCTGCCGCTCCCCAATACTTGCCGAGCTCGTTCTTGAACATCGTGAAGTACAGCATCGTTACCTCTTCCGTCAGATCCGGATGAATATGCCCCGCCTGCTTTCCCGCCGCGACGAACTTTATGAAAAACCCCTTTACCTTTTCCTCTGTATAGCTTTCCAGCATTTGCGCCAGCCCTTCTACGTCAGATTCAGGGAGTTTAGGAAATTCGCCGGATAAGATCTTTAAGTTCTTGGCCTCCAGCAGCATGATTTTCCTCGTTTTCTCCAGAAAGGACAGCTCGGAATCAAGAATGCTTTCATATTGCTCCAACTGCTTGTCCATCCAGTTCACAAGCATATCGGCATAGAGCCGCTCCTTGGTTCCAAAGTAATTGTATATGGTGGCGGGCGAAACGTTTGCCATCCGGGCGATTTCATTCACGCTTACCTTTTGAAACCCGTATTTGAAAAAAAGCTGCACGGAGACATTGAAGATTTGCTCCATTTTTTTCTGCTTTCTTCGTTCGAAGCCGTTCATCTTCCCCACCTCATTTGAAGTGTAACTTAAATTTTAGAGTAATTCAATAAATTCAGTACAAAACTATTGAAAATCAATTTTGAATAGTTATAATAATTATGTAGCATTTTAGTATATTTACTACAAAACTTTAGTGTAATTTGGGAGTACCGTGCTCAAACATAATACTGAGAGGAGTGTGGAGAAATGAAACCAATACGGATTCCATCGATCCTGCATGATATTTTCGGCGAAGAACAGCATATCTTATCCATTGCCGCCGTTCTATTATTTGGCGGAGGGCTGACTGCACTGTTATATTTCCTGTACCCTGAAATGACCGCCCATTTGCCGGTATGGCGAAGCATCCTGGCTTTATTGTTCATTTTCGATATTTTTTCAGGCTGTATAGCTAATTTCACGGCTTCAACAAGCAATTTTTATGCAGCAAGAAAGAAGAACCGGCTCGTGTTCATCGCCATTCATTTTCACATCGTCATTATTGCAGTTTTGTTAAACGCTGCAATCGGGTATTCTATTGCGGTATGGGCGTATACAATAGCAGGAGCGTTTATCGTGAACGCGCTGATCGGGAAGCAGTCGCAGCGGTTTGTTGCAGCCTTGCTTCTGTCCGTCGGCATAGGTTGTATCCCCCTGCTGCCCAATATCGAGCCGTATATGTTAATCACTTGCCAATTATTTATGTTAAAAGTGCTATTTGGCTTCGCCGTCGATCACTATACTCAAACAACAACCGGTCGTTAGAATGATTTAGGCGGTTCGTCCGGATATTCAGATATTCGTTCCTCTTGCTACACTATGAGGAATAAAATACGGCTTGCTTCCTTCGGGGTCCTCAATAATACGGGCATGTATTTGTTGGGTGCAGACTCCTTCAATCTTGTTTTTTTCATAAAAATAGATTAGTAATATATTAACTGTAATAATTACTATATAATATTTTACTTTCTATATAGATCAGTTCAGAATCATCTTAGAGCTGATTAGCTGCCGCTTCAGCA
The DNA here is from genome assembly GCF_042677205.1 of Paenibacillus residui. NCBI lineage: Bacteria > Bacillati > Bacillota > Bacilli > Caryophanales > Paenibacillaceae > Paenibacillus > Paenibacillus residui. The sequence continues at coordinate 40,515 of NZ_JBHTIU010000008.1, read as the reverse complement.
GTTCCTTCGTTGTCCATTCTTCCATTGAGAAAATAATGAGTCCCTTTTTCCTTGCAGCCAAAAGTCAAAGCGCAGCTTCCAGCTTCCTTTTAAGCTCTAGCTTTGGGAACTGTTCACCTAGAAAAACAGCAACGTCCTGAACACTGCCTTGCGGTTTAATGTGAAAAATATCCAACTGTCTGTAAGCGTATTGAAACATCTTCCGCTCTCCAGTTTCTGCCTCCGTAAAAATACCTTTGGCCCGATATACATTATCCGGCAGTTCGCTTATAATCTGCTCGAAGCGGGTGCTGTCCAAAGGCCGATCGAAGTAATGCGTATAAACCATAACGTGATCGTAAGAATGATTATGATCATAGCCACCGTGATGTTCACAATGTCCTTCATTATCATGATGATGTGCGGAATGGCTGCAGGGATCCTTCTGTTGAGCCTCCTCGAAACAAAGCCTGTTATTCTCAAGCAGCACCTGATTAAGCGCTTCTTCGCTGATTTCACAATGAACGGTCGGATGTATGGATGCTTTTGGGTTGATTTCTGCCATCAGACGTTTCGACTCATCCCGCTCTGCAGCGCTGACAAGATCAGCTTTGTTCAGTAAAAGCAGCGAAGCACACCGAATTTGATCTTCTATCAGATGATAGGTCTTTCCAGTCCCCTTCCGCCGCCACTCGAGAAAGTGTCCCGCATCCACCACCGAAATCATCGTCCGGATATCAATAGGCACTAGCAGGGCCGCTTCCGTCACCGCTTCAAAAATTTCCAACGGGTTGGCAACACCTGTCGCTTCTATAAGGATCAGATCAGGTGAAGATTCCATAACCAGGTTCCGGATCTCCATTCCCAAATCGCCGCGGATCGTACAGCAAATGCAGCCGCTCAGCATTTCCCGCATGGGGATAGTTTCATCCACTAGCTGACCATCGAGATTGACATCTCCTACTTCATTCATAATAACAGCGGGGCGCAAACGCCCTTTGGCGTAATATTCCAGGATCTTCGTAAGCAGCGTTGTTTTTCCGCTTCCCAGAAAACCCGATAGAATGATGACCGGCACCTTGTCTATCAATCTATAACCCTCTCTTTCTTTCAGCTAAAATTTTTCCATCGTTTAAAAGGTCTACTGCCTGCCACGAAGCCTTTTCTTTACCAGTGACAGAGAGACCGGAGGCGATAAATCGGCGATCGAACGAATAGACCAGCCGTTCGTCCAGTCGATCTCCCGAAAGGTGCTTGCGGACAAGCTCCCTTCCCAGCTCCGGAGAAATATCCTTGTACCAAACCCCGTCCGGATAGGCGATTACCACACAGGCATCGGTACAACGACCATTGCAACGGGTTCTCGTCGTATGAATCAGTTTATCTGCTCCGAGCAGGGAAATTTCATCCCGGATTGCTTGCGTCACCTCTTCAGCTCGCCGTTTCGTACAGCTGCCGCCGTTGCAGATGAGCAGGTGGCAGCGGGTCTCTTGCAAATTCCACGTTGACATGGGTATGTTCTCCTTTCAAGCAATAATGATCAAACAGAGTGGCAGCGTTTCTCAATATTCTAATTGTAATTATTACGATTATATACGCAAAACATATTGTGTTCAACCATATAAGCATCACATGTCGCTACAACGTTTGACAAATGACATGAGGAGGGATTATACTCAATTAATAGTAAATATTACGATTTAATAACATAATATTAGGGAGTGAACCTTATGTCAAATTTGCAAGCCGATCCCCGCGTTCCCGTTACGGTGCTCACCGGATTTCTGGGTGCCGGCAAAACGACGCTGCTGAACCATGTACTTACTGCCGATCATGGCGAAAAAGTCGCGGTCATCGTTAACGAATTTGGAGAAGTCGGCATCGATAATCAACTGGTCGTTGGTGCGGATGAGGAAATCTTCGAAATGAATAACGGTTGTATCTGCTGCACCGTACGCGGCGACCTCATTCGCATTCTCGGCCAGCTCATGGAAGCGAAGCTCGGCAAAGGCGGCGGCCGCAAAGCGGATTTTGACCGCGTGCTTATCGAAACGACAGGACTCGCCGATCCGGCTCCGGTGGCCCAAACCTTTTTTGTCGATCCTGAGATCTCCCAATTTTTCAAGCTCGACGCCATCGTCACAGTCGTAGATGCAAAGCATGTCGGACAGCATCTCGACGAAGGCCACGAGGCACAGGAACAAGTCGCCTTCGCGGACGTTCTACTTCTGAACAAAACGGACCTCGTTTCCGAAGAAGAGCTCCAAAAGCTGGAACAGCGCCTACATACGATGAATTCGGCTGCCAAGCTTTACCGTACCCAACAGGCACAAATAGACATCAAACAAATTCTCGGAATCGGCGCCTTCGATCTGGAGAAGAAACTGGAGATCGAACCCGGATTTCTTGAAGAGGAAGCGCATGATCATGACCATGATGATGAGGTCACCTCGATCTTCTTCCGCGAGACGCGTCCGCTTAACTTGGACAAGGTGGAGCGATTCATTAACGAGTGGCTTGTCGATCACGGTGTTGATACATTCCGCTACAAAGGCGTTCTGAATATCAAGGGAGTCAAGAAGCGTGTTGTGTTCCAGGGGATTCATATGCTGTTTGGCTCTTATCCCGACCGCGACTGGCAGCCGAATGAAGTACCAATCAGCGAATTTGTGATTATCGGCCGCAATCTGGATGAGGAATGGTTCCGCAAACAGTTTGCCGGTTGTGTGGCCGGCTAATCGGTCTTCAAAGCAAAGAAGAGACCTCGCAGTCGAGTAATTATTCATTACTGGCTGCGAGGTTCTGGCTCTTCAACTTCCAGGCTCCTTTATCTTCTATGTTTCTCCGAATTCCGGTCCCTTTCTACTTCTAGGCTTCTTTAGCTTCTAATGCTCCCTCGACTTTTAATGCTCCGCTTGCATAGAGCTTTTGCGGTCTCCAATACAAGAGCGCCGCTTTGAACTGGTGTGTGTACAGATACCCTCCATCGTGTTCAATCACATATTGATGGAGGATGGCTTCCGCAGCTTTGCGGTCATAATCTGCATCCTGAATGGCGGCGAGATTGGCCTTAATCAGCTGCTCTTCGCTGTCGTAGCGATAGGTCCGCTGTATATCAATAATCTTGCAGTTGGCATCGATACCTAACTCATACAGCATGTTAGTTAAATAGATGTAATCCCGCCGCTGAAATTTGATTTTGCAGCCGAGCTGACGATGGATTTCATACAAATGCGGTTTTTCCGGCCCGCTAGTCAGTCCAATGATCGCCAGCCGTTTAGCTGCATGGTTCATATTCAGAAGCGCCCGGTCAATCTGCTGCATCCTGTAGTAACAGTTGATCCCAAAGACAACGTCAAAGGATTCGGCAGGCGGCATATACTCTTCCCACTTGGCGTGAATGAACCGGGTATGCGGAAGACCTTGCCGCCTCGTCTCCTCCTGCAAATAATCGAGCACACTGCGGGAACTGTCCACACAAGTCAGCGCAGATGCTTTCTCCGCGGCAGCAAACGTGTAATTGCCCCAGCCCGGACCGACTTCCAGCACGCTGTCACCAGGCTCAATGAGACGGAGAAGCTCAGTCCGAATAGCTGCCGCATAGTCATCCAGCGCATTCGCTTTTTTCGGAATAAACGTTTCCCAGAACGCTTCTTCCTTGCTATCATCCGTCATTCGTTCCGGCAGTTCGCCATTCCAGTCCTTCATTCCTTCCTGCCAAAGCTGTTTGAAATTCATGTCAAATCGTACACCGTGATACATAAAATTCCTCCTTCTGATATACCTGAAGCGGCTCTACGGCGGTCATTTTCATCCCGTGAGCCGCCTGTTCAATCTCCATCCGCACCCCGTAAACAGCCTCCATATTGGGAGCGGTAAACACTTCTTCCGGTGTGCCGTTGGCAAATACAGTGCCGTCCTTGAGCATATAGACGACATCCGAATAGCGGGCGGCCAGCTCCAGATCGTGCAGAATCAGTACAACAAGAATTCCGGAACGCTTCGCCAGACCGCGGACGATTTCTAGCACTTCAAGCTGATGACGGATGTCTAGCGCCGAAGTCGGCTCGTCGAGCAGCAGCATGTTTGGCTGTTGAGCCAACGCGCGGGCGATCAACACTTTCTGCCGTTCGCCTCCGCTCAGCTCATCCATATAACGCTCGGCATAGTGCTCCAATCGAAGCTCGGCAAGCAATGTTTCGACAATATGCAAATCCTGCCGCTTAACTCCCCAACGAATGTAGGGCTTGCGTCCAAGCATCACCGTTTCCAGGACCGTAAGCGGGAATCCGGATGAAGCTTGCTGCGGAACGTAGGCCTGAATTTTTGCTAAATCCGTTGACCTGATCGAACGAACATCCACACCGTCAATCTTCACTACTCCCTTCTGTGGCGGAAGGATAGAGGCCATACTTTTGAGCAGCGTTGTCTTCCCCGCCCCGTTTGGCCCAACGATGCTGGTCACCTCTCCCTTGCCGAGGCTCATATGAATATTGTGCAGGATGATATTGGAACGGTAGCCCAACGATAAGCCCTCAATGTTTACGAACAAGGCTCTCCCCCCTTACGTCCAGTACTCCCGACGTTTTTTGATTAGCAAGTAAACGAAAAAGGGGGCGCCGAAAAAGGCAGTCACGATCCCGACCGGAATCTCAATCGGAGACAGCAGCAGCCGGGCAACGGTATCCGACAGCAGCAGAAGCAACGCACCGGTTAGGCATGAGCATGGCAGCAGATAGCGGTAATCCGTGCCGATCATCATCCGGCTGATATGGGGGGCCACCAGCCCGATGAACCCGATAATTCCGGTAAAAGCTATCGTGGTCGACGCCATCAGCGTCACCACAAGCAGACAGATCCAGCGCATTCTCTTCACTTTAACGCCAAGCGTCTTCGCTACTTCCTCACCGGATACGAGAGCGTTCAAATCCCACGCATACTTCATCAGTACGAACAGCGATACGGTAAATAACGGCAAAAGAATGTGCAGCACCCCCCATTCAGCTCCCCAAAAGCCTCCCATGAGCCAGACGATCAAGTCTTTGAGTGCCTCGTTATTGGAAAAATACTTGAGCGCCGATACACCAGCCGCGAACAATTGGCCGATCGCCACGCCTGCAAGCAGCAGCACCGTAGTGGAGCTGCTTCTCAAGCGCGAGATACCGTAGACGACCCCTACTGCTAAACAACCGAATACAAAAGCATTGAAAGCGATCAGCCATTGACCGCTACGGACAAGATTGATGCCAAAAGCGCTGGCACCCGCCACAATGGCGAGCGCTGCGCCGAACGAAGCCCCGCTGGAAACGCCCAGCGTGAACGGGTCCGCCAGCGGGTTGCGCAGCAGCGCCTGCATAATCGCTCCTGCTGCAGCAAGAGCTATGCCGGTCACCACCGCCATCACAATTCGCGGAAGGCGGACTTCACGCATGATATACGCGTTCATTTCATCTACAGCGCCTCCCGTCAGCATTGCCCACAGTTCCTGTAGCGGTACATCTGCCGAGCCTTTCATGACCGCTGCTGCCGCTACAAGCACCAGCAAAACAAGAAGCAGGGCAAGCAGGAGAAGCTTGCGCATTGAGCTGCTGCGATACAGGAATGCCATAGGGCGAGCTGGCGATACGGGCTCTAACGATTCCAGTGACTGCGTCTCGTTATGGCGGATTGATTTCTCCATCAATGATTCTCCTTGAACGAATAATACCAAATCCCTTGATAAGGAACGCCAAGCCATTGTTCAAAATACTCTTTGGCGTAAGCGCCCGGGTCAACATCCTCAAAGCGGTCGGGATACAGCCATTTGGCAAGCTGCAGCACCCCGATATATCGTTTATCCGACCCGATAAAATTCGTATGGAAGAAATAGACTTCCCGATTTTTTCCGGCATTTAGCTGGTCAATAGAAGAGATCGATACAATATTGGAAAATGCCTCTTCGAGCGGCTCCGCATCCACTGCCTCATATCCGCCAAGCCAGGTGCCATGCAGCGTAATGACGTCCGGATTTCGCGTAAGCACATATTCTTCATCGACCATGATCGTCGTAGAGGCTTCAGCCGGATTCCACTGCAAATCGGCCGCATCTTTACCCCCAGCCAAAATCGTGGCATAGCCTTCACCTACTCCAGGCTCGCCGCCTAACGATTCGCTCGGAAAAACGCGATAGCCCCCATTGGAATTCAGAAAACCTGCGGACAGCGCCATGACACTCTTTTTATCGCCTTCATCTATCGACTGGATCCGTTCTGCCGGGATGCTTTCGATTTGGTGCTTCCATTCCAGAAACTGAGCAGCCCTCTCTTCTTGAGCGAACAGTTTGCCGAGCATTTTCCATTCTTCATCGACCTGATCTGGCAAGAAATTGTTCATTCGGATGACCTTAATACCGGCAGGCTCCAGTTTTTCTTCCAACCGCTCATCAGGCCGGTTCGTATAAGCGAATACGACCTGTGGCCTCAGGCTGAGGATCGTTTCGAGATTAACCTGTCCGGTTTCCCCGACTTCCGGCAAGCTGTCGAGACCGAGATACGGGTTGTTTTTGACCGTATTGTCGCCAGTAGCGATAATACGATCGCCCGCTCCGAGAAGGGTGATCGCTTCTGCCGTATTTCGATTGATGACGACCGCCTTTTCAATCGGAATACCCAGTGTAATTTGCTTGCCGCTTGTGTCCGTGAATGTCCAAGTAGTTGGCTCAGTCTCTGCTGGCGGATTGGATTGCCCGTATTGCTCTCCCGCTGCAGATTGCTCAGCTTGCCCCCCTGCTTCAGATTGCCCGGACTGTTCCCCCACCACATCTGGCTCGGGAGCGTTCTTGTCGGCTGAGCAGCCTGTAACCGAAAGTGCGATAATGATTGCGCAGACCAAGCCTGTGAAGCCGCCTGTCTTGACTAATTTTCGGGTGAACAACTTGCCTCTCCTCCGTTATATGTAATTTTTACGATTAATGAAGAATGAAATACCCGGACCAAAGTCCGGGCAAGATTACCTCGTTTCCCGATGCAAGGTTATCCGTCTCAAACGCGGGCTATACTTGCGAAGCTCCAACCGATCCGGATGAGTTCTCTTGTTCTTCGTGGTCGTATAGTTACGGTCTCCCGTCTCCGTACATGCTAATGTAACAATAACTCTCATAGCAAACACCTCCGCTTTTTATTGAAGTGAAATTCGTCAAAACATCCAGTTCATGGATGCCGCAGTTTGCAACTCTTCCGTCGCTGCTAGATTGGGAAACTCGCCTGGAAACTGGACCCAGTCCTGAGTCATTGCGGAATCAGTTGACTATTCGTCAGAAAATGGGCTTGTATTATTCGTAATAATTACGTTTTAATTAGTTTAACAACAATCCCTCATGCTGTCAATTCAAAGTTTCATTCCAGTATTCCCTGACTTCGTCCAGGATTTGATTCGCTGGGGTTATGGTCGCTTCTATGATCGATTTTCCCGTCTTTTGTAAATAGTATTGTACTAAATAATATCCGCAGGCATAGCCCGCGCAATACGGCATACCGACCGGCGTGGAGCTCTGGAGTTTGGTCAATTCGTCGCCGTATAGATACGGTGCTATTTGATCAAAACCCGTTATATGCAGCCGTTCCTTCAACACGGGCTTGATCCGGCTATTCAGTGTTTCCGCATCCGTCTTTGAAACCCAAGGGCCGAGAAGCTCCTTCCCGTACAGTTGAGTCGCAAAATTTTCCGCCAGCCCTTCGCTGACAATCAGCTCGCCCAAGGTGACGGTATGGTCCCATTGGATGTACTGGTAACGAACATTGTGATTGACTTCATGTGCCAGAGCCGCCTTCAAACGGGGCAGCGTATATGCATTGGGAACCAGCGTGCATATAATGTAACCGGGAATCCCCGTATAGGGAGGAGCGTCCGATTGATATTGACATCCAAGCTTATTTCCTCTATATATATTTATAATTCTGTAAATTTTTTCTCTTCGCATTCAATAAGAAAGGAGTGTTCAATCCATGAAGAAAAGATCTTTAGCGTTTATTTCTTGTGGATATGGATACTCTACTGCTGTTTTTTTCTAGAATTCATGATTACGGGTGAAGTGTGTCCAAAAATGAATTGTCAAAAACGGCAGAACATTCTTATATTGCGGAGGTATGTTTTATAATGGAAAATTCCAAAATTACAAGAAAAAACCCTGAAGGTATGCATGGTCCGGTAGGCAGCTACACTCATGTTACCAAAATTCCAAGAAATTCCGAGCTGTATGTTACTTCTGGTCAAATCGGAGCGGATCGAAACGGTAACATTCCCGAGAACATGAACGAACAAATCAAGAATACTTTTGACAATATCCAAACCGTTTTACACTCAGAGAAATTAACGTCAGAGCACTACAGCCTCTTTTCCCATTATTTAAACTCAACCATTCCGCTTTTGGAAATCAGCAAGAAATTCCGCTAATGTTTTGCAATGCTCGTAAGGTACAGCATTATAAACGGAAGCACGTAAATGCCCTGCATCTCGATGTCCTTTTAATCCCATGAATCCTTCTTGTTCCAGTTCAACAAGCAGTTTATTTTCGATTTCCGGGCTGGATATACCGAAAGTAATATTCATCATGGATCTGCTGTCCTTATGAGCCAATCCTCTATAAAAACCGCCACTAGTATCAATCACATGATAAAGCAAATCCGCCTTCTGCCGATTGCGCGCGGCCATCTCCGGTAATCCACCCTGATTCACAATCCACTTCAACACGAGGTTCACCATATATACTGAAAAAACTGGCGGCGTGTTAAACAACGAATTATGTTTGGCATGTACGTTATAACTTAACATATCAGGGATAGCTTCGGGAATACGCTCCAATAAAGGACGGTGGACAATGACAATGGTGACGCCTGCTGGCCCTATATTTTTCTGTGCGCCTGCGTATATAAGTGCAAATTTCGATGCTTCGATGGGTCGAGACATGATGTCGCTGGACATATCCGCAAAAAGCGGAACATCCCCGGTATCAGGGAAGCTCTTGTATTGTATGCCGCCAATCGTTTCGTTTGAAGTGAGGTGGACATAAGCCAATTCCCTCGGAATACCCAGGTTGTTTAGATCAGGCAACCGTTTGAAATATTCTTTTTCCCCGCTTGCCAGAACGAGGGTCTTCCCTATTTTCTGCGCTTCTTTCCACGCCTTTCCCGACCATGTTCCGCTGTTTACATACCCTGCTGTCTTTCCTTTGGTCAAAAAATTGATCGGCACCATACAAAATTGCGCGCTTGCTCCCCCCGGTAACAATAAAACGTCGTAATCAGAAGAGAGCTCGAGCAGTTCTTTAATCAATTGCTGCGCTTCATTATGAATGGCTTCGTACGGTTTACTTCGATGGGACATTTCCAGTATCGATGCACCGATCCCTTGAAAATTGTGTAATTCTTCCTGTGCTTCTTGCAATACTTCCGATGGCAAGGCTCCCGGACCAGCATTGAAATTATACGCGTAAGTCATCGATTGCACCCCCGTAATTAACCGAATTTTCGTGCTATCAGACAATTAAAGTTCTTCATATTGAGAAAAACGGGACGTCATCAGCGTAAATCAACCAAAACAATATGATTATCTGTACCTCCCGATGCAACAGTCAGCCCTTCATCCATTAGCGCTACTTCCAATATTAGGGAATTGTTAATAGTTTTCTCCACATATGATTTGAACTCGGCATGATTATGTTCCTCTCTATCAGTTATTTCGTTGCCTAATTGTTAATTCTTGTCCTACGGAGGAAGGGATCGGTTAATTCTCCCGATTGCAAAAATTTCTGATTAGATATGCAAAATTCGTTATATCTAATCCTATCGTGTTGCTAAAGCGACGATTGTCATGATAGTATATCAATCAATGGATTGATATAAACCATCCATATATACGTGATTTCAACAATCCATAATTTCAGTAGAAATACTGGAGGTGAATCGAATGCTAAAAGTGAACCGGGATGATAAACGTCCCATTTGGCAGCAGCTGCTGGACCAAGCGATCCATAATATTACAACCGGGAAATGGCCGCCCGGCGAATTACTGCTCCCCTCCCGCGAACTCGCTCAATTGATTGGCGTTTCCCGTTCCACCATACAGACTGTTTACGAGGAATTATTCAGCCGCGGGTATACCGTAACCTCTCGCCGCGGCGGGACGAGAGTTAGCGAGTGGACCTATGCGGCCCGCCCTTCAGAGGATGCTATTATCGAAGAACTCGTCCCTCCCGAATTGCCTTTATTAAACGCTGCAGTCGGCCATTTGCACAGTTGGTTCGGAGATAAAGACAATCAAAAAGCAGAGATCGATTTCAGTCCTCATGAGCCGTATTTGGATGAACATTTTCAAAGAAACTGGAGGCAATCCTTTTTACAGGCCTCCGCAGAAACAGACCTGGACAGTTGGGCTTACGGCGACGCCTATGGATTCCTGCCGCTCCGAGAACAGATTCAACGTTATTTGTCACTTGAACGAGGCGTTCATGTGAATACCGATCAAATCCTATTAACCTCGGGCGCACAACATAGCATCGATTTGATCGCCCAAGCCCTTTTACATGAAGGAGAAACGGTTTCGGTTGAAGATCCCGGCTTCCCTGCTGCCTGGATGGCGATGAAGTATCGGCGTATGCAAGTTGTCCCCGTTCCGGTCGACGAGTACGGGCTTTGCGTAGACCGCCTTCCGACTGGGTCCAAACTTGTGTTTGTTACGCCATCGCACCAATGTGCGGTCGGAGTCATTATGTCGGAGCCTCGCAGACAACAATTGTTGCACATGGCCGCCGAGCATCGGTTTTGGATTGTGGAGGATGATTACGACAGCGAATTTCGATATCGCGGCGATCCGCTTCCAACCTTGTTCAGCCAGCAACCTCAGAACACGTTGTATATGATGAGTTTTTCCAAAATGATTGCTCCCGGTATTCGGATATCGGCAATCATCGGTCCCAAAGAGGCCATTCGACAGTTAGCTAAGGTCCATGAATTAACCTATCGTCATCTTCCGATTATGGAGCAATTAACGCTTGCTCATTTTATCGAGCATGGTCATTTCATGCGTCATATGAGACGAGTTCGAAATGTATATCGGCGCAGACACGAGGCCATGACGAAGGCCATCATCACGTCAGGCCTGAGTGAACGCTTCACATTAAGCGGCGTAGAAACGGGATTGCATATGCTTCTTGAGGCTGAATCATCGTTTGACGAAGAAGCCGCGACTAACTTAGCGCTCGAACAAGGAATCCGGGTTTATCCGCTTAGCAAGTATTGTTTGGAAAGCGATCGAAAAGGATGGGTACTCGGTTTTGCTAAAGTAGATGAAACCGCCATTGAAGAAGGCATTTTTCGTCTGGCGGGGATGCTTTTATGATACAGGCATCCCCGCGGAAGCATTCATGTTTCCATCATACGCCCGATTTCACCCTTACTTATAGTCCATTCGTGCTGCCGTCCGGTTCCTTCAGAACATGACCTAATATATGGACCGCTTGATCTATTTCGTCGCTGGTTACGTATAAACTTGGCATCAATCGGATCACGTGGGTTCCTCCCGGCAAGACAAGCAGTCCGTTCTGATGTAATTTCTGAATGATTGGCGCAACAGGTTCCGAACACTCAATACCAATGAGCAGTCCTAACCCCCGTACTGCACGAATGACAGGATAAACTTTTAAATCATTTTCCAGCTTGTCCAAGGCATACGCCCCCGCTTTTTTTGCCCGTTCGAACAACCCGTCCTCCATCAATGTTTCAATAGTCGCCAGCCCGGCTGCCGTGGGAAGAGGTGAACCGCCAAACGTGGATGCATGGCTTCCGGCTGAAAAGGCACCCTCTAGTTTTGCCTTTCCCATCATAGCCCCAATCGGCAGACCGCTAGCCAATCCCTTCGCCAGCGTGATAATATCCGGCTCGATTCCATAATGCTCGTAGGCAAACATGCTCCCCGTTCTTCCTATTCCGGTTTGCACTTCATCGACGATCAGGAGAATTCCCTTTTCCTCGCACAACTTGGCCAGTTCAAGCACGAATTCTCGTTCCGCAAGATGAACGCCGCTCTCTCCCTGCACCAGTTCCAGCATGACAGCAGCCGTTTTCTGCGTAATCCTGCTTCTTACACTCTGGATATCATTAAAGCGGGCATGCACAAACCCTTCCGGAAGTGGAAGATAGCCATCCTTGACTTTCTCTTGTCCTGTAGCAGTCAAGGTCGCAAGTGTACGGCCATGGAACGATTGTTCAAACGTAATAATTTCGTATCTCTCATTCCCAAGCACACGTTGGTGATACCTGCGAGCACATTTGATAGCCGCTTCGTTTGCTTCAGCGCCGCTATTACAGAAAAAAACGAGATCCGCACAGCTGATTGCCGCAAGTTTCTCGGCAAGCTCTTCCTGCGTCGGGATATGAAACAAATTGGATACATGCCATAATTGCTCCAGTTGTTCCTGAATTCGCGCCTTTACCCGATCCGGGACGTGACCCAAATTACAAACGGCGAGGCCCGTCATAAAATCCAAATAGGATTTCCCTTCATCATCCCACAGTGTCGTTTGATTTCCCTTCACCAGTGTGAGCGGGAATTTATTATAGGTAGGAAATAAATAACTCTTCCTCAGCATAACCACCACTTTCTTATAAATTATTTCCCGACTCCTATTGTTTTTGTTCGGCTTGTTGCACTCCACTCGGTCTGTATTGCTTTTTGTGAAATTTCCCATGAATAAACAGATGTGCTGCCAAACCCGCGACAAGTCCCCAAAATGCGCCGCCGACACCAAGCAAGGTCACATTCGCGGCTGTTGCTAAAAATGTAATCAATGCGGTCTCGCGTCCCTTCGGATCCGTTAAAGCGCCCGCAAGGCTGCCGCCAATGGTGCCAAGCAATGCCAATCCCGCTAACGTTGCAATAAAGGTTGCAGGAAGGATCAGAAATAAAGCGGCCAATGTCACGCCAAAAATGCCGACAACAATATAGAAAATGCCACAGGCAATGCCTGCAATATAACGTTTTGTCGAATCCTCATGCGCATCCTTCCCTGTGCAAATCGCTGCTGTAATAGCTGCTACATTAAAAGCGTGCGAGCCGAATGGCGCTGCAAGAAGCGAGCCCAAACCCGTTATGGTCAAAATCGGATTCGCGCTCGTCTTAAACCCATCATTCCGCAATACGAGCATTCCAGGCATGTATTGTCCCGTCAATGTAATAATAAACAACGGCAATGCAACGCCCAGTATGGCATGTAACGAAAACTCCGGAACGACAAATACGGGTGAGGCAATCGCCAATCGGATCGTGCTGAAATCCGCTTTCCCCGTACTGATCAAATGCACCAGTCCGATGGCCAGTATGCCTACAATCGCATAGCGGGATGTAAACCGTCTCAGCACGACATAAGCGGCAAACAGTATAACGACAAGCAATGGGTCAACTTGCACCCCTCCGAAGGCCGAAATGCCAAACTGCAGTAAAATGCCTGCTAGCAGCCCGGAAGCGATACCCGAAGGAATAAGCCGGACGAAACGTTCAAACATGCCCGATAACCCTAGAACAATAAATGCTAGAGCCGAGATAATGTAAGCGCCAATGGCTTCCGGATAAGGGGTTACCGCTAATGCCGAAACGAGAAATGCCACACCTGGTGTTGACCAAGCCGTAATAATTGGTTCCCGGTATCGATAACTTAGCCATATCCCGGTTATACCTACACCAATGGAGATCGACCATATCCATGAGGCGGTCATTTCGGGACTTAGGCCTGCGACTTTTGCTGCCTGAAACACGAGAATAAAGGTGCCCCCATAGTTGACAATGACAGATATTAAAGCGGCTATGGTCGGCGATATCCAATCACGGCCGCGCAGCGAAGGTGATGTTGTGTTCATATCTTTTCTCCTGCCTCTCCCCTAATCGACCTGACTCGCGTCTTCATTCCAGTAATAACTGTCCGGCAAGTAACGTTGGCCGAATACACTTGTTCCTACGCGAATGATGGTAGCTCCTTCTTCGATGGCTACCTTAAAATCACCAGACATGCCCATGGAGAGGATATCCATTTCTACCCGTGGAAGCTTCTTCTCCCTAAGCCAATTCCAATGCCGATTCCGGCGGAGCGCCAAATTTGCTTTCTTCGTAGGACGTATTGATTTGTATCAGAATATCCATAGTCTTGTTTTCTTTAACGAGCTGATTGTGCAAAACCTGCCCCAATTTCAAACGGTCCACAGAATGAATGAGCGTAACATATTTGATAACGTCCTTTACTTTATTCGTTTGCAGATGTCCGATAAAATGCCATTCCACCTGATTATACTGCTGCATAAGTGGAAATTTCCCCCGCAGTTCCTGCGCTTTGTTTTCTCCAAAGAGAGCTGCACCCGCTTGCATGGCCATTTGCAGCTTTTCAAGCGGTACGGTTTTGGTCGCCAACAACAATTGCACGTCCTCGATCTTGCGCCCGGAAGCTCGGCATGCCAATTTCATCTGCTGTTTCACGGTTTTGAGATTCTCTTCAACTGGATTCCCCATGTCTCTTACCCTCTTTCTACTCCACGTTTGTAAATGATCCTGTTAATTTAGGCTCCCTGCATCCCTTTATCCGCCACATTGTTAAATTAATCAAAGGCGATCTCCCGTACGCGCTTAATTTCCGGTATTGCGTATAACGATTCCATCACGTTCTTGGGTGCTTTTTTATCGATTTTTAATATCATGACCGCCGAACCGCCAGCTTCGTTGCGGCCCACTTGCATCGTGGCAATATTAATGCCGCTATCCCCGAGCAATGTTCCAACACGCCCAATGATGCCCGGCCTATCCTTCTGTGAAATTAACAAAACAAATCCATCAGGTGAAATTTCAACCGGATAGGGACCGATTCGGACAAGACGTTCCCCGACGCTGGGCAGCGCAGACCCTGTCACCCATCTCTCCTCGATTGCCGTCTTTAATCGAATCGTAATCTCGCTGGACGAGCTTTGGGTTAACAGAGATTTGCGCTCCACAAGATGAATGTCACGAAACTTCGCCAAGTGAATGGCATTGACGACATTGACTTGTTCCGCACCGAGATGGTGAGAAAGTATACCTTTAATCACATAAGGGGTTAGTGGCGATATATCCAGATCAGCAAGTTCGCCTGAACATTCGACTGTGACTTGACATACGGCGCCATCGGTCATCTGGGCAATCGCTTTTCCCAATTGTTCGCACAATGTGAAGTAGGGTTGTAATTTGTTCAGCAAGTCGGTCGGAACGGCCGGCATATTGACTGCATTTTTAAACGGTTCATGCCGCAGGATATGGATGACTTGCTCGGAGACATCAACGGCTACATTCTCTTGTGCTTCCAAAGTAGACGCGCCCAAGTGCGGGGTAACAATTATTTTGGGATGCCTTAAGAACGGGTGATCCGGCGCCGGAGGCTCGTGTTCAAATACATCAAAAGCGGCGCCTGCCACAATCCCTTCGTCGAGCGCCTCAACAAGAGCCGCCTCGTCAATAATCCCCCCGCGGGCGCAGTTGACGATCCGCATTCCCCGTTTCATGACGTCAAATTGCGGTCCCGCAATCATATGATGCGTTTCATTCGTTAGCGGCGTATGAACGGTCATGAAATCAGCTGTCCGTATGACTTCATCTACTGTCGTCAGCTTGATGCCCAGTTTGTTTGCCTTTTCTTCAGGTAGAAAGGGATCGTAGCCGATAACGGTCATCCCAAAAGCCGCTGCGCGTTTGGCCACTTCGATCCCAATTCGGCCAAGCCCGAGCACACCGAGTATCTTGTGTCGCAATTCAACGCCAAGGAATGATTTGCGGTCCCAATGCCCGGCAACGGTTTGGGCATAGGCCTGCGGAATATGCCGGGCCAATGCCATCATCATCGCAAAGGTATGCTCGCACGTTGTGACCGTATTGCCATCGGGTGCATTGACCACGACAATTCCTTGGCTCGTTGCAGCATCCAAATCAATGTTATCCACACCAACCCCTGCCCGGCCAATGACTTTCAATTGAACACCGGCTTCCACGATACGCCGAGTGACTTTCGTTTGAGAACGGACGAGCAGCGCATCATAGGGACGGATAATGGAAATAAGCTCTTCCTCGCCGAGTCCTGTTATTTTGTCGACTTCCACATCCGCAGCACGCGTCAGTTGCTGCAATCCAAAATCACTGATCGGATCCGATACCAAAACTTTAAACATCGACATTCCTCCTTCTCTATGTACAAACAGACTGTACGTCAGTTAAATTGCGGGCTTGTACTTAGGAATTGTTCAGCCTGTGTCACATTGCATGGATGAAGAACACTATGCTAGTATATCAATAGATGGATTGGTTATATATATCCAAAAACGGTGTTTTCGAGCAATCCAAAAGAATCCATGAATGAGGCTAACTGTATTTTGTGTAGGTAAATTGGAGCGAATGGGGCAGATGGACTAGAATAGATGGAACTACTCAGACTGTTGAAAAAATCGGTCGCGGAAATTTTCGTCATTTGTACGATATTTCATACAAAAGCAAGACATTCACGGCTGTGCACGGCTGTTTGGACGATATTTCATACAAATGCAGGACATTCGCGGCAACGCATGTCTATCTGTACGATTTTTCGTACAAAAACGCACTCGTTCGCGCCAACCTTCGCGCATCTGTATCTTTATTTTGATTACTCAAGAGATGGATACGAGAGCGTAGATGCTTTTTCAACAATCTGATGAAATCCAGTTAGATCCCATGCCCACTCCAAACCCAGGCGTTGCGAAAATGTAAAAAGAGAAAAGAGTCCGCGAAGGGACTCCCATCATGCTTCTTAAATTATTTGGAATTTGCTGAGCCGTACCGCTAGTAACGGCAAATATTTAGGCTGTCCCATACTTAGTTGATCTTAAGTTCTCCGTGTTTTTGATTAATCAATTCTAATGTGAGGCGAAGCAGCCTTTCGGATTGATTTTTGTTTAATATAACTTGAGCCATATCTAATTTCTTGTTTTGTTTATAAGCAGTTAGCGGACCTTTAGGCGGCGACTTTATGAAATGAAGAACGGGTTCTACTGCTTTGTGGACAGGCAGACCAGTTATTTTATAAATGAGCTTGACCAATATTTTCAACAGCTTGTACTTCGTTGACTATCCGGATATTTTCAGAGACGAGGCTTAAATCTGCTTGGAGAAATAAGAATCTGTCTTCCCCATCTAAGCGGGCAGCCTCTAGTCGCAATTCTTCGCCTTTCTCAGAACTGCGACCGATAATAATGACATGCTCCCCATTACGTAAAAGTTGTAAGGCTAATTCTCTTCCAATCCCATCGGTTCCTCCGGCTATTACAATCGTACGCATTGTGATTTTCCCCTCAACGATTTTCATCGGTGCACTTGCTACAGCTCCTCGACGATTCAATGTACTAAAGAGAGACTTAGGTAACATTAGCACCAAATCGTTAACGGATGTTCTGCGCTTCTTGGAGCGGTTTGTTTATTGGCAACGTCTCGCAAACATAAGATACCGCTCAATTTGGCGAATCCCCAATTTTGAACATTCAGATCCCCCTTTTTCATACAGCATCATCTCATTTCCGCAATTATTCAATTAATTTAGTTCAATTATATTTCAATAAAGTGTATGCTATTTTATACAAGTGTAATAGACAGATAGTGTCGAGGGCTTCATTATATAGAAAGCTATCGGAAGGGAACTAAACCTGGATAGCTGGTCTTTTGAAACAGAAAACAAGATCATCAAGCGTGTCAAAATAGAGAATTTTGAAAACTCGTTTTTTTGAGTAGTATTGAAAACTGATAGGTTTCATTTCTTAGTTTAGAAGGGAGATTGTCTTTTGAGCATAACAAATGAGAAAGATATGAAGTCAGATATAGCTGATAAAACTTATTTGTCTAAAAGATGGGGCTATGTCGCAGCTTTTGCGCTGCTGCCGTATGCGATTTTAAAATCGCTTTGGGCATGGGGATTTACGATAGGACTTACTACAGAACAAGCTGTACAAGATGTGGCGGGGTTTGGTGATACTTTAAAGGAAGGACCTGCTTTTCTATACACGTTATATACCGTCGGAATAGACTTCACAGCTATTTTGGCGATACTGGCCTCTTTATTTGCTTTAGCTTTCGTGACTTCCTGGGGGGAGAAACTGCCCAAATGGTTATTAATCATATCAGGATGGTCAGTTGGGATCGTGACAGTTCTAATTAGTTTCATGACAGCTCTTCAATTTTTCGGAGTGCTTCCAAAAGGCTACGCTGAGGGGTTAGCCGTTTGGGTGTATGTGGTAACTTACGGAGGATTGTTCTTATGGGGAGTAACTGTATTTATAGCGACCCTGTCGTTCTAGCAACGGATTAAAAATAAACAGCCTTCCCAAACTTTGTAATCAACGCATTCATCGGAGGCGAGGGCGATCACTCTGGAAATATTCATGATGCCCGAGGTATTCCACTCTTCTCCTCCGATACGCTGCGTAAAAAACTCCCCTTCAACACTGCTATTTCCTCTTGTTTCGATTACCAGACGTCTTACATTCCATATATTCACTCGAGAAATGCGGCAAGATTGGCCAGCGTGGAACTCATCCCGGCTTCATGATCTTCTTGACGGATGCCTTCGGGCACATTCTCGCACACAATCGTCACTTCGGTGCCGCCCGGAACCTCGTCCAGATGCCAGGTCATGATCATGGCTCCGGCGAACGCAGGATCCTCTGAATCGAACACGATCCGTTGCACGATCCGCTTATCCGGGACGAGCTCGAGGAATTCTCCCTGCGCCACATCCGCATTTTCCGAAGATTTGCCCGTCGGATGGTCCGAGCCGATATAGGTAAGCGTCATGCGATATATCCCGCCTACCCGAGCTTCGAACGCATCGATTCGGCCTTCCATTCCTTTCGGAGGAAGCCAGGCAACGAGCGCCTTCGGGTCCATATATGCCCGATAGATTGCTTGCGGAGGCACCTGAATGTTTCTCGAAGCAGTGTCCGTTCTTTTCGATTTGTCATTCATCTTCATCGTTCCTTTTCATTATAATGAATCGAAGAGACTCTCTATTTAGCTCTATATTATACAAGATCAACAGATTACATTTCTTATCGATTGCTATTCCGTCACTGATCCGCTCCTCCGACTTAACTTTCGTCCATCGTCCACTCCTGTTGTGGTTAATAGGGATTTGCCTGCATTAAACTTACATTTAATGGAAAATGAATGAAACTTTTAGACTCTCCCATATATTCTAAGTGGATTTCATACAGTTAGATTTCTATATTCGGAAGAAATATGGAAACTAACTGGAAAACCTACAGCTAGTTTGCGCCAAAACAGCCGTTTCGCCCAAAGTTGCCCATTTTAACTGTAGTTTATCCAGTTAGTTTGATCGTTTTCGCCCATTCGCTTGAATCTACCTGTACAAAATACAGTTAGACGCGCCATTCCACTTGCAACGGCACCAGCAGACGGTGGAATAGACGGATTTCCAAGGTAGTTTTCGAAACTAACCTCTAGCTCACAAACTAGCTGCATGAAATCCAGTTAGATCCCCGTTCCCACTCCAAACCCAGGATACAGATCCGTCGCCTTATTTAGCTAACGGGCAGATTAGTTTAATTGTAATTTGCTGAACGTCACCACCATTAACGACAAATAATTAGGTGGTTCCGTTCTTAGTTGATCTTGAGTTCTCCGTGTTTTTGTTTAATCAATTCTAATGTAAGGAGAAGCAGCTTTTCGGATTGATTTTTGTTTAATATAACTTGCACTGATCCCTTTTAAGGCTTCACTTGGAGTAACACCATGCTGTTTGCGAACAGCTTTGGCGAATGATTCGGGAGTTTCATAGCCATTTTGACACCGTTTTATGAGCTTGAATCCATACCGGATTTATGATAAATTAGACTAGTAATTCAAACTGAAAGGATGAACTCAGGCCAATGTACAACTAATCCTGTCCACACGAATGCTTCGTGAATAGGTATATTTTCCGGACAGGATAAGTATGGGCTTTTGTATACATTTGCGAGATTTCTCCCCCCTTTAATGAGGGGCGGTCTCTATTTCGCGTATGAAGCCTCCTGTCCGGGAATGATGCGGACAAGAGGCTTTTTTGACGTTCATCAGCAACAGAAAGGGTGAGCCCCAAGACGATGTACAACTAATCCTATCCAGACGAAAAAATTCGTAACTAATTTACGCTTTTTTCCGGATAGGATACGTATGGGCTTTTTCAGATACTCCTTTAGATTCCCCTTGCATGAGGGGTGTATCTTATTGGCGTATGGAGCCTCCTCCTATCCGGGAAATGAAGCGGATTATAAGGAGGAGTTTTCATGACCAAAGGTACATTCCATCAGTTATCTAGTGAAAAGATTGCAACAAAATATGGGCAATTGCAGCAATTGCTGCATGCCGAGAACGAGCCGAAATTCAGGTTTACCCAAATCGCGCAAGCGATATTCAAACAAAAAATACATCAATTCGAAAACATGACCGTATTGCCAAAAAGGTTGCGCGAGAAAATCGTCGAACAATTCGGCAGCAGCATTCTTGGAATTAAACCTGTTGCGCAAACATCGTCGCCACAGGCGGACAAGGTGCTCTTTGAACTGTCCGGGGGAGATAAAGTAGAAACTGTGGCAATGAAATACCGTGCAGGCTGGGAATCGTTTTGCATCTCTTCCCAATCCGGTTGCGGCTTCGGCTGCCGTTTTTGCGCTACCGGTACGATCGGATTGAAGCGAAACCTGACGGCCGACGAGATCACCGATCAAATTTTATATTTCACATTAAAGAATCGTTCCCTGGACAGCATCTCCTTCATGGGGATGGGAGAAGCGCTGGCTAATCCGCATACTTTTACCGCCATCCGAACATTGACCGAACCGGAATTATTCGGATTAAGTCAAAGGAGACTTACGGTTTCCACCATCGGCATCATTCCGGGAATTCAGAAGCTGACGCGGCAATTTCCGCAAATTCATCTCACCTTCTCGCTCCACTCTCCTTTTGACGATCAAAGAAGCGAATTGATGCCGATCAACAAAAAATATCCCCTGGCAGACGTGCTGGAAGTATTAGATGAGCATGTGAAAATGACGGGGAGAAAAGTATACATTGCTTACGTCCTGCTTCCCGGGGTGAATGATTCGCCGGATCATGCCAAGAAGCTGATTTCGATTTTAAGGAAAAGAATGGACCTGAAGCAGCTTTATCACCTAAATCTTATTCGTTACAATCCGGCCTTGGGTGTAGCGGACGATTACAAGCGTCCTGAAGAGCATGATATCCGTTCTTTTTACCAGCAAATCAAGCAAGCGGGATTCAAGGCAACCATACGTCAATCTTTCGGTGTGGAGATTGACGCCGCCTGCGGACAATTGTACGGCCAGTATGAAGCGAACAAGCGTTTTTCCGACAACTAGCGACCATGCTCGTACTTAAAGAAGAAAGCCACATTCAATAGCCTGCAGCGGACTTTCGCCGCCAAGTATAGCCCATGCCGGGCGCACTCCAACAAGCCTTCCGGCCCACCGCTGCGGTGGATCGGAAGGCTTGTTGCTGTCTGACGCCAAGAAGCTGGGCGGAGGCTACCCTTTGGAGGCTCCTGCAGTCAAGCCCTCGACCAGGAAGCGCTGCAGGAACAGAAACAGCAGCGTCACCGGGAGAGCGACCAACACCGCCCCTGCGGCAAACAATGTAAATTCAGTCGAATTCCGCTGGCTTACCATCTGATACAGGCCGACGGCGAGCGTGCGCTGCTCCTCTGTGCGCAGCACCAGATCGGCAAAAATAAAATCGACGAAGCTGCCATTGAAGATCATCAGGCTGGCATAGGTCAGCATTGGCCGCGACAGCGGAATCATGATTGAGAAAAACAATCTCATATGGCTTGCACCGTCGATGCGCGCCGCATCCTCCAGGCTGCGGGGGATCGTATCGAAGAAGCCTTTGGCGACAAATACGTTCGTAATAATTGCTCCGCTGCTGTAGACGAGCACAAGCGCCCAGTGAGAATTGAGCAGATTCATCGTATTAAGCAGCACATAGATCGCGATCATTGCCATAAAGCCCGGGAACATCTGCAGCACCAGCAGTGTGGACAGGGTCGCTTTGCGGCCGGCAAACCGGTACCGGGAGATGGCGTAGGAGGAAAGCAGCAGCAAGAAGGTGCCGAGCACCGTGGACAGCGAGGCAATCTTGAGCGTATTGATGAACCATAACGGGTAACGCGTATTTTGAAACAGATTGCGGTAATGCTCCAGAGTGAATTCCCGCGGAATCAGCGTATCGCTGAACAAGCTGTTGCCCGTCTTGAGCGAGGACATAATAATCCAGAGGGCCGGAAACAGGCTGATGCAGCTGAGAAGCACCAGCAAAGCGTAGCTGATTGATAATTTTGCCTTGGCGACCGCCCGTCTGTTCATGCGATCATGTCCTCCTCTTTATAGGATCTGGTTCTGCGGTAGCTCCAGATGGAGAACGTCGCTACGAGCAGGAAAATAACGATGCCGATCACTGATGCGAAGCTGTACTGTGACTGGTTAAGCGCCAGCTTGTAGAGCCAGGTAACGAGCAGGTCGGTATGGCCGGCATACTGGTAATTGGAGTTGACCGGATCGCCGCTCGTCAGCAGATAAATAACGTTGAAGCTGTTAATATTGCCGGCAAATTGCATAATCAGAATGGGCGCTGTTGCAAACAGCACCATCGGCAGCGTGATCATGCGGAACTTTTGGAATGACCCTGCGCCATCCACCTCCGCCGCTTCGTACATATCTTTGGGGATCGTCGTCAGCACCCCGATCGCCAGAATCATCGTGACCGGAATGCCCAGCCACATATTGGCCAGAATGACCGTCACCTTGGCCCAGAACGGGTCCGTCAGCCACGGCAGCCCCTCCAGTCCCATCGACCGCAAATAACCGTTCACCGGACCGAACTGGCTGTTGAACATATTGCGCATCACAAGCAGCGAAATCATGTTCGGGATTGCAAACGGAATGACCAGCATTGTACGCCACAGCTTCTTGAACCGGATGCCCGGCTGTTGAATGAGCACCGCCACTAGGACACCGCCGACATAGGTGGTGAAGGTGGCAATTACGGCCCAGGTGAGCGTCCAGGTCAGCACACCGACGAAGGTCGTGCTCCATACCTTCAGATTGACCATCTTGGCAAAATTGTCAAAGCCTACCCAATCGATCAGATTGGCCGGCGGCAGGATCGGATCGGCATAATTCGTAAAAGCCAGCAGGATGGAAAAGATAATCGGCAAAATCGTCAGGAACAGCACAGACACTGCCGGCAGCGCCAGCACAAGATAGGCAAAGTGCTTGCGGTTAAGCTCCCGCAGCGACTCAATGAAATGATGGGGCTGCTCCCCCTGGTCGCGCGAGCGCCCGACCAGGTAAGCATCCCTGATATTAAGCAGATAGACCACTGCGAAGAGCAGAAGGGCCAGCACCGCCATCAGGCCGTCCACCATCATGAAGATCGAATGGTCGCCCTCCACCATCTTGGTCAGCTTGCCTGTCTTGACCATTCTGCTCGGCTCAACCCCCAGTGTAATCAGGCCGTATACGTAATCCTTCAGATGAAACACTATGCCGTATACCCCGGCCGCATTACCGCATAGCAGCAGCAGTCCTTTGACATACTGGCGATTATAGATCTGCCCCAGACCCATCATGAGGATGGAAAGGATAACGGCTTTTGTTCTGCTCTGCATTCCGTTAACCACCTTCCATGTTATTTCGCATCGATATCCGCCTGAATCGTCCTTACTGTCTGATCAAGCGTCTGCTTCACATCAAGGTTCGGATCATCCCATACAGAGATGAACGCTGCCTTGAGCGGGTCCCATACCGAATTGATCTCGGCTACCGACGGCATCGGGACGGACTGCTGGAACTGCTGGAAGAACCCGCTCATAATTGGATCGTTCTGCAGCTCGGGCGCCTCCCCGGCTTCGATATGGGCCGGAATCGCACCGGTCATCTCATAGTTTTTCAGCTGATTTTCCTTGCTGCTGGCAAAATGCGCAAACATCCTCGCAGCGATCGGATAACGGCTATACGAATTGACATAATACGCCTTCACCCCGGAGAAGGAGAGCGAAGGCTGGCCGTCAGGCGTTGCAGGCAGCGGTGCGACGCCAAAGTTGACCTTATCCTTGAAGGCCGCAACCGACCATGGGCCATCGATATTCAGAGCCAGCTTGCCTTCCTGGAACAGCTGGGTCTTCACATCATAGGTCACATCCCCCGCCTTCATTGGCAAAATGTCGCGCAGACTCCGCAAGAAGGTGAAGCCTTCGATCGCTCCTTCCTTGTTGAGCCCGATATCTTCAGGATTCGTATTGTTGTCGCCAAAGATATATCCGCCGAAGCTGCCGATGAACGGATACGTGTAATAGCCGACGAACTCCCACATGACCGCGTATTTATTCGTCTTCGGATCATTATAGGTTTTGGCAAACTCGATCACATCATCCCATGTCTTCGGCGCTTCAGGCATCAGGTCCTTATTATAAAACAAGCCATAGGTTTCTACCGATTTGGGGTAGCCGTACAGCACCCCTTCATAGGACGAGGCCTCCAGCGCCGCTTCAACCATGGATGCGCGCGTTTCCTCTTCGAACAGATCGTTTGGCAGCAGCAGTCCCGCCTTAACCGCCTGGCCGATCTGATCATGCGGCAGCGTCAGTACATCCGCGGCCAGCTTGGACGGGCCGTCGGTTGCCAGGCGTCCGCCCTGCTGCCCGCCGGCCAGTTCCTCGACCGTAACCGGGATGCCATATTCAGCTTCAAAAGCCTGCGCAAGCTGCTGCATATACTCCAACTGCTCCTTTGCTTCCCATACGACCAGCTTCGCTCCCTCCTCAGGAGCAATCTCCTCTTCCCCTACTGCTTCTACATTAGGGCCTTCCCCGTTCCCGGGACCTGTATCCCCAGGCGTATTCCCCGGCGGATTGCCCCCTCCATTGCCGCCGCAGGCTGTCATCACCAGCAGCAGAGCCAGACAGATCAGCATGAATGTCCATCTTTCTTTTGGTGCTTTAATCATCGTACAACCCCCATTCTTTTACATTTGGTGTTACATGTGGTGTTTATGCGCACGTGACTCCTGAACGGGCAGGATGCGCCGCTTCTTTCGCAAAC
>NZ_JBHTIU010000008.1:0-15279 GCF_042677205.1 Paenibacillus residui | reverse complement strand
TTGCCCCCCATCATACAGCAATCAAAAAAACGTTTGCAAACCGCTCTATCTATGAATTTCGCTTATTTTTTCTGTATTATCTTCCATTATCTCGATTTTCCTCTATTTTACATATCTGCACTAGCGATGATAAACCTGACATGGACTATATGAAAATGGAGGGTTGCCAACATGGAAACCGTGTGATAAGATGAAGAAAATTTAAAGGCAATGAAACTTACGGGTTCAACCTCGGTCCATTCAGAGGTTGGACCCTTTTTGCGTTATCATGCCTTAAGGAGGCCATTATTGATGATTATGCTGGAAGCGGTATACCATCGCATCGGGCTGAACTGGTCCTATGCCTATAACGAATCGACGATACACATCCGTCTGCGCACGAAGCGCGGCAATGTGGCGCAGGTGCAGCTGGTATGCGGCGATAAATACAGCTGGGATAAATACAATGAGTCTGTCGCCATGGAACGGTTTGCTGCGGACGGCCTGTTCGATTACTGGCAAGCCGCCATTTCGCCGCGGTTTCGGCGGGTCGTCTATTATTTTGCCCTCCACGAGGAAGCAGGCGAGACCGTCTATTTTCTGGAGAAGGGCTTCTTCGATAAACCACCGACGATTCGATATGAGGGGCTGTTCGATTTCCCCTACCTGAACCCCGAGGATGTTCACTCCCCGCCGGAATGGGTCAAGGAAGCGGTCTTTTACCATATCTTCCCCGAGCGCTTCGCCAAGGGCGACCCGTCCATCGACCCGGAGGGGGTGCTGGAATGGGGCGGCGTACCGAGTCCGACCAATTTTTTTGGCGGCGATCTGCAAGGGGTGCTCGACCATATGGACCATCTCGTCGAATTGGGAATCAATGCGATCTATTTCACTCCTTTGTTCGCCGCGACGACCAATCACAAATACGACACGCGTGATTATATGCTCGTGGATCCGCATTTCGGCACGAACGAGAAGCTGAAGGAGCTGGTCGACGCCTGTCACGCCCGGGGCATTCGGGTACTGCTGGACGGTGTATTCAACCACTGCGGGCATACGTTTCCGCCCTTCATCGATGTACAGCAGAACGGTCCCTCATCCCGCTATGCCGACTGGTTTCATATCAAGGAGTGGCCGCTCAAGGTGGAGAACGGCATCCCGAACTATGCCACCTTCGGCTTCGAGCCGATCATGCCGAAGCTGAATACGGGCAATGAGGAGGTCAAGGCCTATCTGCTGGAGGTAGGCCGGTACTGGATTGGCGAACTGGGGCTGGACGGCTGGCGGCTGGACGTGGCCAACGAGGTGGACCACCAGTTCTGGCGCGAGTTCCGCCGCGAGATCAAGAAGGTGAACCCGGACGCCTACCTGCTCGGAGAAATTATGCATGATGCGATGCCGTGGCTGCAGGGCGACCAGTTCGATGCCGTGATGAATTACCCGTTCACCAACATCGTGCTTGATTTCTTCGCCAGAAGACGCACCGACGCCAGCCAGTTTGCCCAGAGCATCAACTCTCTGCTGGCTGGCTTCCCGCAACAGGTCACCGAGGCCGCGTTCAACCTGCTGGGCAGCCACGATACTGTCAGGCTGCTGACGCTGTGCGGCGGCAATAAGCGGCTGATGAAGCTGGCCGTGCTCTTCCAGTTAACCTTTCAGGGAGTGCCCTGCATCTACTACGGGGATGAGATCGGGCTTGACGGCGAGCATGACCCCTACAACCGCAAATGCATGGAGTGGGACCCCACGAAGCAGGATCGTGAGCTGCTGGGCTTCTTCCGCCGCCTGATCACCCTGCGCAAAGCGCACCCTGCCTTGCGCGGCAGCGGCCTGCGCTTCCTGGTAGCCTCCGGGCACCCGCAGCTGCTCGCCTACGAACGGCATGACGAGCGGGACCGCTTTCTGCTGCTGCTGAACAATGACGAGACCGCATGCTCGGTCACCGTGCAGAGCGGAGGGCTGAACGGGCTGTGGCAGGATGCCGGCAGCGACGCCGATGTCCGGACAGACGAGGGAACGATGCAGGTCGCGCTCCCTGGCTTTGGCTACGCCATCCTGCATGCTTCTGGAGATATCGCCACCGAAGCAATCCGTCTATCCGCGCAATATCGCCCGGAGTGAGAACGCGTCCTTGTTCTGCAACTGCAGTGACAAGGGTACCGAGCGACAATTTGAGGACGCTGCTTTCCTGATCATTTCCCGAATCAGGAACAACCCCGCAATCTTCAAGCAAAGACTGCGGGGTTATTTGGCTTGCGCAGGGCTGCTGGATAATGATCGAGGCATCGTTCGCGCCTATGCTCAGAAATTCGTGCAATCGAAGATTTTCCTCCCCATCACAGGGAAAAGCGGAACCTGCATCTACGAGCCCATCACACCTTAATAGGTTCGCTTAACCGCATTCGCTCTCTCCATAATTTCCTTTACAATTGAATCTTTTGCATCTGCATAATCTTGTACGTGACGCCATTGATGTCGTGCTAAGCTTCGCTTCACTTGTGCATACACATCCCGGTCGGAGTCGTTCGCTCTGAGCCAATTACGGAAAAGCAGCATTCGGTCGATTTCGGACGCCCCCTGGCTAAATACGTGAAGATTAATATCCGTATTGGGACCTTTGAATAGACGGTGTTCAAACCAATCAGGTTCCCGTATGTGTAACGTGTACCCCTCTTCCTCCAAGTCGGAAACGTAGGCCGTTTCGTCAGCAGAATTCTCTACTACCAGCAGCATATCGATGATTGGCTTGGCACATAATCCCGGCACCGAAGTAGATCCAACATGCTCCAATTGCAGAACCTTGCTGCCAAGTATTGAACGAATTCGTTCGGCCTCTTGCTCGAAAAGTTTAGGCCAGTGCGGATCATAATCCCGGAGAGGAATGGATGTGTTGTGAGGCTTCAGTTCACCAACCGTTGCTTTCTGAAGCCTTTCCTCACTGGTAGATGCCATATTTGAATGATCATGATTCGATGTCAAATACTCCACCCTCTTTCTTTCAGATACGTAATGAAATTGCTGAGCTCTTTAATATACCACAAGTGCATGTGGGACTGCCTCCTTTAATTCCAAGCCATCTCGTTACGTTATTCAGCTTTCTTTCATTCTCCGTTTGAATATTGCTATCTGCTCCGGTCATATTTGTCCATTTGCTTGAGAACACAGTTATTGCTTGTTGCGATACAGATACATGGTTATCGGCGCGAAAACAGCAGTAATAACTATGGAAGCCAAGAACACCAAGCCAATCTGTTCAAATGTTACCGTGCCATGCATCAAACCGCGTACTGCTGTCACCAGAAGCGAAATTGGGTTGATGTCAACAAACCCCCGAAGCCACGATGGCAGCGTCTGCGGATCAACAAAAACATTGCTGACGAACTGGAGGGGAAACAGGATCATCGTGCTCGCCATCATAAGCGATTTCTCTGTACGCATAATCAATCCGAGCGTTGTCCAAATCCAAGAAAAACTAAAGGAGAATAGTAAAATCAAGGCTACTGCCGCCAAAACACCGATAAATCCGCCGTCCGGCCGAAATCCGAGCAAAAGGCCGAGGGCAATCATAATTGCAGAGGCCATTGTATATCGAACAGTATCCACGAGCAATGCACCAACAAGTGCAGATGGCAGCCGAATGGGTAAGGTGCGGAAGCGATCAAATATACCTTTTCTGATGTCATTGTTCAGATCTACTCCCGTGTATATTGTAATTTGTGAGACGGTCATGACGAGGATTCCAGGAAGAAGGAATTGCAAATAGCCATTCGTTGATCCAGCAATCGCTCCGCCAAATAAATACGTAAACATAAGTAAGAAAATAATAGGGAAAACGGTCACATCGAACAGTTGCTCAGGGATGTGTTTAATCCGAAGCAGGGCTCGCGATGCAAAGGTGAATGTTGAAGAAAAAACGTTTGGCGGACTTGGGCGCTTACTTGAAGCGATTGCATTTCGTAATTGCTCACTCGTTCCACTCTGTTTCTTCAGTTCTGCTGTGCCGGTCATTAACCTGCCTCCTCGCCAACTTGTTCTTTAACAACCGCCTGACTTGTCAACGTCAAAAATACTTCATCAAGACTAGGCTGACCGAGTGAAAAGGCCCTTATTCCAATATCTTCCTTTCCAAATTCTAAGAGGGCTTCGGCTACAAGAGATGGGGCATCGACATGAGCGATAAGAGAGGCAGGATCAGAGGAAGATTTAATGGGAACTTTCAGAATGTTAGTTAGAACTTCAACAGCTCTTTCCCGATCCTCAGGGTCGAGAAGGGAAACGTTCAATGTCCCCGTACCGACTGACGCTTTTAATTCACTGCTCGTTCCTTCTGCGATGATCTTTCCTTGATTGATGACTGCAATCCGATCTGCAAGCTGATCCGCTTCATCCAAATATTGCGTCGTAAGCAATACTGTCGTACCTGCGCTAACTAAGGCACGCACAATATCCCACACCTGATTGCGGCTGCGCGGATCTAATCCGGTTGTCGGTTCATCAAGAAAAAGAAGATCCGGCGTTACAACGATGCTTGCGGCGATATCTATGCGCCGGCGCATGCCTCCGGAATAACTTTTCACTTGCCTTTTTGCTGCATCTTCGAGGTTGAAGGCGCTAAGTAATTCGTCCGCTCGTACTTTTGCCTGCTTTCGAGAGTATCCCATTAGTCTGGCGATCATGACGAGATTTTCATAACCGGTTAAATCTTCATCGATTGATGTGTATTGCCCGGTTAGGCTGATGCGACTTCTTACCGCAGCGGTTTCCGTGGCAAGATCATGACCGAAAATACGGGCGTAACCACCGTCCGGCTGGAGTAACGTAGCGAGCATCCGAATGGTCGTTGTCTTCCCCGCGCCATTTGGTCCTAAGAAACCATAGACCGATCCTTTTCGAATCGATAAATCAATGCCATCAACTGCGCGATGTTTCCCGAACACTTTAACAAGCCCTTTTGCCTCAATGGCCGTATCGGCATCACTCTCGGAATTTCTTATCATGCTCATAGTTGTTCATCCTCTCCAAATTCATTCAGGTTTTCGTGAGAACACTGTTCACTGCTTCCCTCCAGATATCTTTATAGTCTGTTTTAAACGGTATCTGCATGACTATAGAATCTTGAATACCATCGATGACAATAGCGAGCATATGTGCCTTGGCCGCTATATTTTGCGGTTTAACCACTCCTAAATCAGCTCCCTTTTGCAATAACTCCTGGAGGCCTTCTATAAACTCTTGCTCAAATTTTGCAATGCGTTTCAAGTATTTTTCATTGCGCACGGCATAACTCATAAATTCTTTTAAAACTCTTAGATAGACTTCATCTTTTTCCGGAAACATTTTTAGACCTGCTTGATATAGCTTTTCAGCAAAATTTTGTTCATTGTACTCATCCATTTGGACGAAATGGTCAAAGTGATAATCGCCAAGACTGTATTCAAATATTCGATCGATCAATTCTTCTTTTGATGCGAAATGATAGTAAATGGACGGCTTTGTGATACCGACCTTTGTGGAAATCATAGCCAGACTGGTTTTTTCAATCCCGTGTTGTGCAATAAGTTCGAATGCTGCCTCGATCAATTGATTGGATGTCAGTTCTTTCTTTTTCATCATTGTTTTACTCCTTACAGTACAATCCGCAGTTTTTTTAACTATCGTTAGGTAGATTGAAACATAAACAAAACGCTTTGTCAATAATTTAACTACCGTTAGGTAAATAAAAATCAACTTTGAATGAGTGTGTCGTTATAGTCTCTGTTTCAGTCCTCTGGACCTATTGAACTGTATCTTCATTTGATACGTTTTGATACGGATTATCAGGTATTCCCCACCTTACCCCCCATTTTCTCATCTCTTGAAGTACGCATTGAAAGTCCCTGCCTTTATCCGTTAAGGAATATTCTACTGTTACTGGTACTGTTGGAAACACTCTTCGTTCAACAACCTCATGTTGTTCCAAATGCCTTAGAATATCCGTTAAAGATTTGGTGCTGACATTATCCAAATTTCTTCGTAATTGATTAAAACGTTTGGACTCTTTATACAGTTCTGCAATGACTAAGAACGCCCATTTTCCTGTAATAATTTTTAGAACTTCACCGACAACGTACCAGCATTGTTTCTCTTCCGTATTTAAATGCAATTTATTTCCCCCTAACCCCTTGACATATTACCCTTTACTTACATAAAGTTAGTAAGTTTGTCAAATGAAATAATATATAAAAATTTATCCTACTTTTGATGTTACTCTACTTCATTTATAATCTCAATGGAAAGCGTCAGGTGTTGCTATAATGCTTAATCTTATCTCGAAAAAAGGAGGAAATTTAGTGTCCATACAAGCAAAAGTTGCAATGAAAGCCGAAAAAACCCAATCGCTAAAAACGATTAGGGGCCCTTTAATTGCCATTATTATTGGAATGTTTATGGTTATGCTGGATAGTACCG
Organism: Paenibacillus residui; assembly: GCF_042677205.1. NCBI lineage: Bacteria > Bacillati > Bacillota > Bacilli > Caryophanales > Paenibacillaceae > Paenibacillus > Paenibacillus residui. The sequence continues at coordinate 8,853 of NZ_JBHTIU010000008.1, read as the reverse complement.
CTATCAATATAGCCATTCCCATTCTCAGCAACGAATTCAATAGTTCGTTATCCGTCATACAATGGTCTGTTACCGGCTATATACTTGCTGAAGCCGCAATTATTCCGATAGCCGGATGGTTGTCCGATAGATTTGGAGCCAATCGTATATTTGTAATTTCGATCGGGCTATTTACATTTAGTTCAATACTATGTGTTTTTGCAACCAATGCCGGGCAATTTGTTGCTTTTAGAATTATGCAAGGCTTGGGAGGCGGACTCGTTATGCCCCTTTCTATGGCGATGATTTACCGTCTCAGTCCTCCGGGCAAAGTCGGAGCTGTAATGGGAATGATAGGAGTCCCCTCTCTACTTGCTCCGGCTTTGGGGCCGATCGTAGCCGGTTGGTTGGTGAATTTCGCAAGCTGGCATTACATTTTCATTATCAACATTCCAGTAGGTCTTATCGGGGTCATCCTTTGTTTGAAAAGCTTGCCTAGCTTCGAGCGTCAGGCAACCGCTCCGCTTGATATTCTTGGTATATTGTTTGGCCCCCTGGCGTTTGCTGCGCTTGTCTATGGTGTCACTCAAGGAGGTGACTCCGGTTGGGACTCCACAAATACAATCATCGGCCTAGCCGTGGGAGTATTAGCTTTGCTTATCTTTATTATTGCCGAGCTGCGTCAACAACACCCTTTGATTGAGCTTCGCGTTTTTCGCTCTAGGGTATTCACACGCTCTATCATTGTCGTATGGATATCTGGAATAGCCTATTACGGTACACTTTTTATTAATCCTGTTTTCTTGCAGGAAGTTAAAGGCCATAATGCATTTGAAGCAGGAATGCTTATGCTTCCACAAGCCATTGCCTCTGCCGTGTTCATGCCGATTGGCGGACGTTTGTTTGACGGGTTTGGTATAAAACCTTTAGTGGTTACTGGAATGGCTTTCATTGGGATTAGTGCGTTCCTCCTTTCCCTTATATCAGCAAAGGATGGTGTGGGAATGCTTATTTTACCATTAGTATTACTAGGCGCAGGAATTGCCCTCCAGGGGATGTCGCTCAATGCGCATATCATGCAAGCAGCACCGCAGCATTTGATCGGCCGGGTAAGTTCGTTATCTGGGGCATCACAGCAAGTTATGGCTTCGTTTGGAATAGCGGGCTTGGCAACAATTTTGACAGAAAGGCTAAAAGACCATCCCGAATCCGGAGTCCAGGCCCCAAATGAAATATGGTCACAAGCATTTAGCGAGACTTTTCTTGTTGTCATGGCTGTTGCAATTGTAGGGATTATCTTAGGTTTCATGATCGACAATCACAAAACAGACGAAAAACAGAACAATAACGAAACTTGACTGGACCGGGTTTTGGAGCAGTATAACTATCCTTATTAGGAGAGCTCAACGACTGGCAGCGATGATGAGGTCAGGGGTTCGATCTCCCTTAGCTCCATAAATGCAATAAGTCAATCTCAGGTCAGCTTTTGCATTTACCGGGCAGTTGGGGAGAGGTAAACCCGAAAGGTTCGCCGTTGCGCACGAATGGCAATACGGAAAGAAAAGATGAAGTTATGCCTGGTGAACGTGCAAGCTAGGCCACCTGACGTTTCTTGAATCCTTGGTAAGTGAAAGGCAGAAGCATAATAATAACGATTACCGACACACCAACCATAACCTTATGCTCTGGAATCCATTGCCCAAAGATATGAAACACTTCATAATTGGTAACTTTACGAAAACTGTCCATCATATTACTCGGCAGCAGATCCATCATATGGTTAAAAAGAGCGGCTGCTCTTACTCGATGGGATAAACAGTGGACCTAGAAGCAAAATCATCACAGTAATGATGACTGAAAAAGGAGTATTCATCCGGCTAGAGAGCCATAGCGTTACCGCTCCAACAAGCAGACAGGCCAGACCGCCAATGAAGACCGTCCACAAATAGGTTTGAAAAACGGTGTATGGAACCGGAGCCATAAGATCAACTATCTGCACACTAGCACTTCCGCCGTCAAATCCGCAGATGCCGAGCAGGAGGAGTGTATAGGACGTCAACGCTAAGGCAATCAGACCCAAGGATACGATGAAACTGGCTTTCAATTTGGCGAAGAATCCATTATGTGTCTACTCTGCAATCGCTGCACAAAAATTGCAGGCTGAAGGATTTAGAGCCTATCGGATGGATGAGGGATTAAATGAATGGCAGGAACATTTCACTCACTAAAGCAAAATGGGTTGTATCAATAAGTTGTCACTGACAATCCCTTTCGGGATAGTAACCATGGCAAATGAAGCTCTAGAATCAGCACGTTAATGTCATATATATTGAGCTATGCTATCCAATTGTTTAACGAGGTTGCTCGATCTATTCCGCGGCAACCACATGATGTTTTAATGAAACTAACGTTTTCCGTTAGAGCAAAAAATTAAAATATTGTCGGTACCATTCCCCCATCTATGCGGATCGGGGATCCTTTGAAGGCGGAGGCCATCGGGCTGCAAATGAAAGCAGTCAATCGGCCGATCTCCACAGGTCTGATAAACCGTTGGATTTCGGATTGAGGCAGGTTCTTCGCCATAAAGTCTCTCTCTTTAGCCTCGAAGGTCATCTCTTCGTTCGAATAAATGCTCTCGATGATCTGCAGCACGTTCTCGGAGAGGGTCGGTCCCGGCAGGATCGTGTTCACTGTAACTTCGGCGCCGCGGGTCAACTTGGACAAGCTCTTGGACAATGACAACAGCATGGATTTGGTCACAGCGTATTGAGGCATCTGTCCGGAAGGCATGACGGCTTCTTCACTCGCGATGAAGATAATACGGCCGTATTCGCGACTCAGCATGGAAGGCAAATAAAACTTGGTTAAGTCGTTGGCGGCGAGAAAGTTCGTGCGGAAGTACTTCTCCCATACGGCATCGTCTACGTCATCATAGGAGATGATCTCATAGATGCCCATGCTGTTGACGAGGATATCGACGTGGGGAAATTTCGCGAATAAAGCTTCTCTCTGCCGCGAATCGACGAGATCGGCGGTTGCATTTCGAGGTTCCGTTTCCGGGAACGCCGCTTGGAACTCAGCTACCGTGCGCTCTACGCCATCGTTGTTCCGACCATTTATGAGTACATGAACGCCTTCCCTGGCAAGTTCAAGGGCAATCGCTTTTCCTATGCCTCTAGTTGATCCCGTTACTAAAGCCGTCTTATTCTTCAATCCCATATCCATCTGCCTGCACTCCTTATGTTTAGGATAGGATCATGATACATCGTTTCGCCTACTCCGTAACTAGCACAGAACGTCAATTCTCTTGCGCGACGCGCCAATTGGCGGGAGTTTCCCCTGTCCATGAGCGAAACGCGCGATAAAACGAATTTTGGTCCTCGTAGCCGACGAGAAAAGCGACCTCTTTGATCTCCAGCGCAGGGTCTGCCAAGTAAGCGACGGCCATCTCCCGCCTAGTTTTCTCCAGCAACTGCTTAAAGCTTGCGCCTTCTTCCGTCAGCCTGCGCTGCAAGGTGCGCTCGCTCATCCCCAACTCGGAAGCTACGTTTTGAATGTCGATTCTCCCTCGAGTTAGGCATCGAGACAAGATCCACATCACCTTATCGCTTATGGTGAGCTGGCTCTGTTGTTCTTCCAGCATACGATCCAAGGCGGGAGTCAGAATCTCGAGAAGTTCTTCGTTGTACGACGTGAAGGGGCAGTCCAGATCGTCGCGATTCAGCTTTAGCCGATTGCGATCCGTCCCCGTCCGTACGCGGCAGCCGAAATAATCTTCAAGGGCTTGAACGTCGCCCATAGGGTGTATGAATTCGACAGACCGAGCCTTCAGATGACGGCCTGTTCCCCGGCGCCCGAGCTCAAGCAGGTAGGCGAGCGTAATGACGACAAGCACCGGTGGTCCGGGTTGCTCGTCATGCTGCCACTCCAATTCAATCGAGCATTGCTCGCCTTCCTCCTGAATCCTCAAGTTTTCCGGAGGGCACATTTGCTTATAGCGCGCCATTCGGTTCAGCGCGTCCCGGTAGTCACGAGCGTGAAAGGTCGCCAAAGCAGCCGGCGGATACTGAGCTGTCTCGTACGCGGTCGCAAGCTTGACGATTCCCGTAGCGATGTCCCCGACGAGTTCGGAATAAGCTTGCCAGATCGAATAATATTGTGCGGTCGTGACTAACGGTTCGGTGATGACGGTTAGCGGTAGACGTGCTTGGCGCGCTACATCAATGGGTTCTACCCCTATCCCCCTCAGGCTGGTCCAGAAACCTGGCGCGATCTTGATACGGTCTGCGGAAGGAGCGTTCATGGCTGTCGACCTCCAAGGACAAAGTCAAATTGCAATAATCCACGGATCCCGCGGATCATTGATTCTGCTAATTATAGCGTAACCGTGCGGGGTGAGGCCACCCGGTAATTTATTTGCGGCGGCCTCATGATATGTTTTCTACGCTATCGTTCTCCGTTAGAGCTATATATAATCGAGGATTTTTTTCCAGCACACGCTGCGCATGCTCTGTAAATTTCAAGTCCGCAATCCGATCTTTGAACAGAAACATGCCGGTCTCATTGCTGTGTTTGCCGAGGGCTCCCTCATAATAGGTTGGCTCCATGAGTAGGCGGAGAGGAAAAAACTTCATAAACCGTTCAAACCATAAGGCAAGTCCGGAATCTTTTCCTTTTCTTAGAGTATTGCTAATTCCCGGGTCAACACTGCGGATCTTGATGTCTTCCTTGGCAAGTTGCGGTGCCACGGCTTGAGTCCACAACGAAAGCGCCAGCTTAAAAGTCGCGTAGGGCCAAACATTTTGCGGAAGCTTTAGGGATGCTCTAAGTTTTCGATCGTAATCCCATTCCGCCCGATCGATCCACTGTAACCTTATCATGTTGTATTTATTGAGTTCTTGTACCCGGTTGTCAACTCATTTAATGGATGCCTTTTTAGACTTCATCCCAGGATACTCTCAGGCACCTTGACTGCCGGCATTCATTCGCATCTTCAAGAACGGCACCGCCACGATCGCAATAGCGACCCCAACCATCCCGACCCATGTAATTGATGACAGGGACACCCGGTCGATCATGACGCCTCCGATTCCAGCACCCGCAGCCATGGACAATTGCATCATGGATTGGTTCAGGCTCAGCATGATTCCAGAATAATTCGGTTCAATCCGAACCAGATTGAATTGTTGCGTTGGACCGGAAGACCAAGCCGCAAACGACCATAAGATCAGGAGGGTGACAATCGGCAGCCACGAGTGCGTATAGGTAACGGTTAGAGAGAGGAGAAGCAGCGCTATGACGTGCAAGAGCATTCCCCCTGACAGTGTCGGGAATACCCCCCATTTATCCGTGCTGAAACCGCCGAATTTGGATCCGACCAGGCTGGCGATGCCGAACGCCAATAGCACTCCACTCAGCATTCCATCTTTCAATCCGGCAACATCAAGTAGATACGGTGAAATGTAGGTGTAGGCGATCGAGTATCCTCCGAGCCAGAAAAAGGTAATCGCAAGCCCTAGCGCTACGTTTCCGTTTTTCAAGAAGGCAAGTTGCTTGGACAACGGAATCGGTTTATCCCCTTGAACTCGAGGGATGATGGCGTACAGAACGAACATTGCCACAAGACCGGCCAGTGCCAATATACCAAAAACGGATTTCCATCCGAATTGTGCTGCAACGATACGTCCAAGAGGCACGCCGATAATCAAGGAAGCCGTAAAGCCCATCACCACGGTAGCAATCGCGCTGGCTTGTTTGCTTGGGGCGGCGATTTTCGCGGCGACGTCCAAAGCGGTTACCACGACCATTCCCGCGCCCACAGCCATGATGACGCGAGCTGCGAGAAACGATGAATAGCCTGGCAAAACGAAAGACAGAATATTCCCCATTACGAAGATACCCAGCGCCCAAACCAGCAGTTTTTGTCTTTCCACCTTAGCAGTCAACGCCATGAGAATCGGGGTGCTTATGGCGTACACAAAGGAAAAGATCGTGACCAACTGCCCCGCAGAAGTAACGGAAATACCCATTGTATCCGAGATCTTATCCAAGATGCCGGAAATAACATACTCGGATGTACCCACCAAAAAAGTAACCAATGCCAATAAATAGACTCTCCACGTGTTAGACATACGTTCACTTCTCCTTTTTCTGTTGTTCAATAGATGAGGATCTTTTATAAATTTACATATCGCAATATGTCGATTTGTAAGGTCAAAAAAAACTGAATACGTTTGAGGTATTCAAGTTCAGATTAGAGTTTCTGATTTAAGAAATCAGCTAATTCGCTTATTTTCTCTTCGTTTCGTTTGTAGTACGTATATTTGCCGATCCGCTCGGTTCGAATCAGTCCGGCCCGTTGTAGAATGGACAAATACTGCGAAGCCGTCGACTGTGTCATGTTCAACTTATCCGTCACTTGACTGACGCACACCCCGATTTCCCTCATATCCACTCCTTCATGGGGCACAAAATGTTTTTCGGGCTCCTTAAGCCACTGTAAAATCTGTAGTCTCGACTCGTTAGACAACGCCTTGAACACTTCAATTGGATCCATGTCTATTATTATATCTACATTTCACGATATGTCAATAAAATGTTGTTCTTGATACCTTAACTATACTTCCTCCAAACATCTCGTAAGCAAATGATGAAAATTCAAAATTCCGTGTGGTTCGAAATAGTCTTTCGCTCTGAATGTACTTAAGTGATGAATTTGTAATCAAACGGATACAAAAGCGTTGCTGCAGCAACGCTATTTTTCTTCATTGCAATTAAGAGACCCTGCGGCGCAGCCAACATTACATGGTGGACCTTTCATAAATGAACATTGCGGTTGAAAATCAACAATATTATAAAGAAACGTGGAGTAGAGGATCATGAAAATGCTGACACGGAAAATGATGTGGCTGGGAATGGCACTCGTCCGTGTTGACCGTATTCGGGGGAGCGATGATGGAATCGGTGGTTCAGCCAATACAATGAATGACATCACTGCTCTTGGCAAGCGGTTGGCTACAACCAATCTCCCCAGCGGACTTTCACCACTTTATTAATCGTAATGCGTACGCACTAAAAAAAGGTTCATTAGACTTTAATCTAATGAACCTACTCTTATTGAAGTGATACCGGTGAGAGGACTCGAACCTCCACGGGTCTCCCCATTCGATTTTGAGTCGAACGCGTCTGCCATTCCGCCACACCGGCATAAAGTAATTATGGCGTGCCCTAAGAGATTCGAACTCCTGACCTTTTGATTCGTAGTCAAACGCTCTATCCAGCTGAGCTAAGGGCACAAGATGTGTTTCAATTGCTGCAAGTCAGACCTTCCATGCTTAACCTGATAAATGCCGAAGACCAGACTTGAACTGGTACGGTAGTCACCTACCGCAGGATTTTAAGTCCTGTGCGTCTGCCGATTCCGCCACTCCGGCAAGTTGGAGGCGCCACCCAGATTCGAACTGGGGGTAAAGCTTTTGCAGAGCTCTGCCTTACCACTTGGCTATGGCGCCTTAATGGAGCGGAAGACGGGGATCGAACCCGCGACCCTCGCCTTGGCAAGGCGATGCTCTACCGCTGAGCCACTTCCGCATAAACTGGGGATCCAGGATTCGAACCTGGGCATGACGGAGTCAAAGTCCGTTGCCTTACCGCTTGGCTAATCCCCAATGTCATATTTAAGGGTATATTATGGGGCGATCGAAGGGAATCGAACCCTCGGATCCCGGAGCCACAATCCGGTGCGTTAACCACTTCGCCACGACCGCCACGTATAGGTTTGCTGGCAGGGGCAGCAGGAATCGAACCCACACCAAAGGTTTTGGAGACCTTTGTTCTACCTTTAAACTATGCCCCTATGGTGGAGGATGATGGATTCGAACCACCGAACTCGTAAGAGAACAGATTTACAGTCTGCTGCGTTTGGCCACTTCGCTAATCCTCCATAAGAGATCACTGGTGCCGCCGAGAGGACTTGAACCCCCAACCTACTGATTACAAGTCAGTTGCTCTACCAATTGAGCTACAGCGGCATATCAGTCATTCTAATGGTGGCTCGGGACGGAATCGAACCGCCGACACGAGGATTTTCAGTCCTCTGCTCTACCGACTGAGCTACCGAGCCTTATTCATTTGTCAAAAGATGGCGGAGCTGACGGGATTCGAACCCGCGGTCTCCTGCGTGACAGGCAGGCATGTTAGGCCTCTACACCACAGCTCCATATAAAAATTCCCCTTAAGGGGATCCCCGGAAGACAATTAGTCTTCAGGGGACAATATTGCGGGGGCAGGATTTGAACCTGCGACCTTCGGGTTATGAGCCCGACGAGCTACCGGGCTGCTCCACCCCGCGGCAATAATGGTGGACGCTGACGGGATCGAACCGCCGACCCTCTGCTTGTAAGGCAGATGCTCTCCCAGCTGAGCTAAGCGTCCAAACGTACATGACCCGTACGGGATTCGAACCCGTGTTACCGCCGTGAAAGGGCGGTGTCTTAACCGCTTGACCAACGGGCCATATGTATTATGGCGGAGAGAGAGGGATTCGAACCCTCGAGACGCTTGTGACGCCTACACGATTTCCAATCGTGCTCCTTCGGCCAACTCGGACACCTCTCCAGATGGCTCCCCGAACAGGACTCGAACCTGTGACAACTCGGTTAACAGCCGAGTGCTCTACCAACTGAGCTATCAGGGAATATGGCACAACATTTAGTATAACACATTTTTATGTTTTTGGGAACAGTTATATTGTTCCCTGAAAACTAGTAGCGAATTCAGCGATTCATCCATTGTGAATCCAGATCATTGTATAGGTTAAGCCCTCGACCGATTAGTATTCGTCAGCTCCATGCATTGCTGCACTTCCACCCCGAA
>NZ_JBHTIU010000007.1:0-11620 GCF_042677205.1 Paenibacillus residui | reverse complement strand
GAGAGGAATTGTATACATGGTTATTTTTTTATGGTGCGGACTCCGGAATTAGGGGGCCTAGCCGAAAGTACGGTTTTTTTTGCAGGCGCTGGACGCGTAAAGCCAGAGTTGCCTCGAAGACGAGCAAAAGTGCATGTCTTTTTGCGGAAATCCGGCAAAACTCGAGAAAGACGAGCAAAAGTGCATGTCTTTCCCCGCCAAAAACGGGAAATCGTCGAAATCGCAAAATTTACCTTCACTATTGCTGGTCTTTTGCCGATTTTAGCTAAAAATGCTCTGAAGACGTGCACTTTTGCAGGTCTTTTTGCAGGCGCTGGACGCGTAAAGCCAGAGTTGCCTCGAAGACGAGCAAAAGTGCATGTCTTTTCCCGCCAAAAACGGAAAATCGCCGAAATCGCAAAATTCACCTGCACATTTGCTGGTCTTTTGCCGATTTTAGCTAAAATCGCTCTAAAGACGTGCACTTTTGCAGGTCTTTTTGCAGGCGCTGACGCGCAAAGCCGGAGTTGCCTCGAAGACGAGCAAAAGTGCATGTCTTTTTGCGGAAATCCGGGAAAACTCGAGAAAGACGAGCAAAAGTGCATGTCTTTCCCCGCCAAAAACGAAAAATCGCCGAAATCGCAAAATTTACCTGCACAATTGCTGGTCTTTTGCCGATTTTAGCTAAAATCGCTCTGATGACGTGCACTTTTGCAGGTCTTTTTGCAGGCGCTGGACGCGTAAAGCCAGAGTTGCCTCGAAGACGAGCAAAAGTGCAGGTCTTTGTCTTTTTTCGTCAGTGTTGTCATGTTGGTTGGAACAAATTTAATGCAGTGTTGTTCCGGGCTTTTACTATACCATTACTGATTCGATAGAGGCAATGGCGTCCCGCCCTATCGGCTCTAGATAACGTCCGGCTTGAGGAAGGGCAAACAGTTGCAAATTGTTCTTGTATTTTCTATACATATTAGTTTAGAATGTATGTATAATGAATTGGGAGGGATTGGAAATGGACCAATGGACTCATGCCGGATCATTGGAGGAACTGAAGCGACAAGGCGCTAAGGTGATTAAGGGAGGAATCGCCGTTTTTGTTCATGAGGATCGGGTGTATGCGGTGGACAATCGTTGTCCTCACATGGGTTTTCCCCTGCATATGGGAAGCTTGTGCGACGGTATATTGACTTGTCATTGGCATCATGCCCGGTTCGATATTTGCAGCGGAGGCACTTTGGACCCATGGGCGGATGATGTGCAGACCCACGAGGTTAGGCTGGAGGAAGGGGAGGTATGGGTTAACCCGAAGCCGAGGAATCAAGGAGGGGCGGATAAGCATTTCAAAAGGCTGCAGGAAGGGCTGGAGCAAAACTTGTCTCTGGTGATCGCCAAATCGGTCATTGCCCTGCTCGAAGCCGGTGTGCCGGAAGAGAAAATCGCGCGGGTCGGAATCGAATACGGGACGGTGTACCGCTCGGGAGGCTGGGGCTCGGGACTGACCATTCTGGCCGCCATGGTCAATGTGCTGCCGAAGCTGGACCGCTATGGGCGGTTTCTCGCCTTGTTCCACGGTCTGCGTCGGGTAGCCGCCGATTGTGCGGGAAGACCTCCGCGTTTTGTATTGGAATCGCTTCCGGAAACGAATGCTTCGATGTCCCGCCTGACCTCCTGGTACCGTCAATGTGTAGAGGTGCGGGACACACAGGGAGCGGAGCGGGTTCTGCTGACCGCCATCCGTCAGGGGGCGGAGAACGGCGAGCTGGCCGACATGATGCTGGCCGCCGCCACGGATCACTTCTATCTGGATGGCGGGCATACGTTTGACTTCCATAATAAAGCCTTCGAAATGCTGGAGAGGCTGGAAGAGGGGATGAAGGAGCAGGTGCTTGCTTCCCTCGTTCCGCTGCTGGCCAATCCGACGAGAAGCGAGGAAAGAAATAACTGGCAGCAGCCGGTCAATCTGGTCGCTCCCCTGCGGGAAGCGTTCGAGAGGCTGCCCGAGCTTGACGGAAGGGTCGGCGGAGAAGAGGCGCCCCTCGATGAAGAGGCCATGTTGGAGCTGCTTCTAGGTGAGGAGCCGTTGAAGACGATCGCGGCCATTACCGATGCGCTGCATAACGGGGCGTCTCCGGTACGCATCGCCCGTCTGGTTGCTTTGGCAGCCGCGGAGCGGATCGTCCGCTTCCACACGCAGAATGACTTCGGCGATTGGATTGCGGTGCTGCACACCTTCACGCATGCTCATGCGGTTCACGAAAGCCTGCGGAGAGGAGCCGGCGTCCCCACCATTCGGGCGATCTATTATTCGGCGGTCAGCATCTACCTGGACCGCTTCCTGAACATTCCGACCGCCCCGAAGCCGAAACCGGAGCAGGCGGCCAAACGCGGCCATACCACCGATCCGGCCGAGCTGCTGGAGCTGATGAACCAGCGTCAGCAGGTGGCGGAAGCGGCGGATTGGGCGGCGCATTATATGAGCCGGGGAGGAGACGTGCAGACGTTGTTCAACACGCTTGGACATTCCTTGCTGCGGGAGGATGCCGAGTTCCACTCCTACCAAATGCTCGAGGCCGGTATCCGGGAATACGACCTCTGGTCGGAACTGTCCGGGCCATTGGCCAAGCGGGCACAGGAGACTATGGTGCTGGCTATCACGCGCTATCTGGCCGCACATGCGCCGACAGCAAGGGAGCTGCCGCACGTGGCGCAGATCGCTTGGCGGCTTCATCGCGGCGACCGGTTGTTCGAGGAAGAAGAGGGCGAGGAAGCGGTTAAGGCTTAGACGATAAAATGTCCGAAGGGAGGAGAGCACTCCTTCCTATCGGACATTTTTTGGAATGGGGTGGGGGGAAAGGCCCCTGCTTTGGAACGATAACCCGATGGGCGAGGCCACTCTATGGGAACGATTACTCCGTGGCGGTGAAATTACTTCATGGGAGTGATTCTCCATTGTGTTGAGATTACTCCATAAGAACGATTACCCGATGGGCGAGGCTATTCCATGAGAGCGATCCCTCCATAGGTGGTTACTCGATAGGAACCCGCCACTCCGCAACATCGATCCATTGACGGGTGGTGAATTCGCGGCCGCGGACGTGAATTTCCTTCTCATAGACTTGAATGTACATTCCTTGGGCATGACTGTTATCCGAGGGGGCAGAGGGGCGAAGCCGTCCGACCGCCGAATTGGAAAACCAATGGATATTGTCCTGAGTCGTATAGTGATTATCTGTATAAAAATCCCGGTGGGTATGCCCCGAGAAGACGAATACATTGCGGTAGGGCTTCAGAATGTCGCGAAACTCATTGGCCCGAATGAGCCGGTGGGTTCCTCCATCGGAGCCCAGGGCAGGCAGCGGCTGATGGATCATGATCAGGGCCGGTTCTCCGTTGGTATGCTCGGCCATTTTGGCCCGCAGCCAGTTTAACTGCTCATCCGAGTACCAGGCTCCTTCTCCTACATCTTCTCTTTCCTCAAGGTAAGCCTCCTGCGACAGCATGATCAGGTGAACGCCGTTGATCCATTCATCCGTGTATGGTTTATCGTAATTCATATACCGCTGAAATCGTTCCCTGGATTGGGCGTCGGTCTTGCCGTTCGGCATCGTGTCAGTGGCAAAGCCGCCTTTCTCATTGATCCATATATCATAATAATCATGATTTCCCATATTGGCATGCATTGTCGGCAAGGAGTATTGTTCCAGAATCGACCAGAGCTGCTGATACTCGCCCTCCCGGCCATAATCGGTCAGATCTCCGCCAAGAACAAGCGCATTCGCTTCAGGATCCAACTCGGTCACATCATCCAACGCGGCCTTCAGCTTGTCTGTAGTCGTAGTGTCATAGAGACTTATATGTAGGTCACTGAGAAGAAACACGGATGCCAGCAGCTTTCCTTCTCCTTCCGGCTCCTTCTCCTCCCCGGCGGCGGTTACCTTATCCGTATCCGGTTGACCTTCTGCGACAGAATCCCTCCCGAACAGCCACCGCAAGAAAGACCAAATTCCGCCAAGAGACGCGATAAATACGGAAGCAAGCATTTTCAAGAAATATCGTCTGGACATGATTTACCTCCAAATAGCATTTCACGCAAAGGAAATTCTCCCCGTTCTATTATACACTTTGTTCTCTTCCAAACCCAATATGAGATCGTTTTTGTCGATAGATTGGAGAAAATGGAGCTGCTTCTGTTGAAACGGGCATAAAGTTTCGGATTCTGTCAGAAAAAAGGAAGGAATCCAGACAAGCCGTCTAGAATTAAATTACGATCGGCGGCGGGATACTCAATCGAACCGGATTCAGGGGATGTTCCAGCGGGAACAACGGGATGAATTCGGACGGAAGGGGTGCTCGCCAAGCGGTCGGGTGAACCGGATTCAGGGGATGTTCCAGCGGGAACAACGGGATGAATTCGGACGGAAGGGGTGCTCGCCAAGCGGTCGGGTGAACCGGATTGAGGGGATGTTCCAGCGGGAACAGCGGGATGGATTCGGACGGAAGGGGTGCTCGCCGAGCGGTCGGGTGAACCGGATTGAGGGGATGTTCCAGCGGGAACAGCGGGATGAATTCGGACGGAAGGGGGGCTCCCGAGCAGTCGGGTGAACCCGTTTGAAGAGCCCATCTGAAGTATCCGTACGATCGCGAGCCAAGCGATGTCCGTTCGAAACGAGGCCCAAATGAACCCATCGAGTGAGATTCCTATCGCAAACAGCGGTTGACCCATGATCGAGCGGAATTTTTTTCGAACGCTGCCGTAAGATCATGATCGAGGGAATGCCCAAATAAAAAAAACGCTGAACCATCAAGCGGTTCAGCCGTCTTTTCTGAATGATTGGAATGCTTTGTCCCTTTCCCAGGCGGTAGGTTCGCCGTAGGCTTCCCAGTATAATTCGCCGGTCTCGTATTCATACCAAAGCATATGTCTTTTCTCACCCTTCTCCCGAACGTACCATACGATTTTCTTGGAAGTATAGTCACGGGGAACGGCGTAGATTTCGGCAATTTGGTCGGTTTCGATCCCTTTCTTCTTAAGGGCTTCCGCTATATCGGTTTCGGGCACTCCTTCGCTCTCCAGAGCGGTTCCATAGACTTCGATAGATTCGTCCGGACCTGCGACCCATACATATTTAACCTGTCCGTTATCATCTCTGCCTGACAGCATCAGGAATGCCGGGCCTCCCGGATAGAGCGCCTGGATTTGATCTACGGACGCGAGTAATTTATGATCAAGCACATAGGCTCGGGCTGCATCGTGAGAGGGCAAGTCCCTGGCCGTATTCTGCCGTAAATTGGGGTTCCCGGTTCCGTACATTAACAGAAAAACGATAAGGGTCGTACCGGCAAAAAGCGCCAATAAAATCAACGTCGCTTTCAGCTTCATGTCGTTCCTCTCCTCCTAGTAACTGCAAGCCCATTTTAACAGATCGGATAGGAAACCACCAACTGTACTTCTAAACGTTTTGTGAACAGTTATAATATCTTGCCGTACATCAGTCGATAGAGTAGAAAGAAAGAGAGGAGATGGACCATTGAAACCGTTCAGTCAATCCAAGAAATCACGAATAACAGGACGATACAAAGGAATATTGGGGGTGACTTGTCTCGCCCTGACCGTCGCCGGCTGTTCGGGTCAGCCGCAAACGGCACCCGTACCCGATCCGTCGCCGTCACCCGTCGTCACTCCGACTCCGAGCCAGGCTCCGGCCTACAAGTATCACTTCCCGTTGACAGGTAAAGGGACGAATGAGCAGGTCGAAGACAGGCCGCTTATGGTCATGATAGAGAACTCTCCGCAAGCGCGGCCGCAGACCGGGCTCGATCAAGCGGATGTCGTGTTCGAAATTCTTGCCGAGGGTGAAATTACCCGCTTCGCGGCTGTCTATCACAGCCAAAATCCGAAGGTGATCGGTCCCGTGCGCAGTATTCGCCCATACTATGCCCAACTGGGAGAGGGATTGGATGCTTTGATCGTTCACGCCGGATGGAGCCAAGATGCGATTAATTATATCAATTCGCGGAAGCTGGCGCATTTTGACCAGGTGTATGGGGATGACGCATACTATTGGCGGGATAAAGAACGTTCGGCGCCGCACAATTTATATACCAGTGTGGACAAAATCCGCGAAGGAAGCGAGAAGAAGAAGTTCCGGCAGGAATGGAAAGCTTTCAAGTATCCTTTCTTGAAGGAGGACGAGAAGGTATCCGGGGATAAGGCCGAGCGTGTGAAGGTGAACTATATACACGGTTATTACGTATCTTATGAATATGACGCCGAGGCCGGAGTCTATAAACGAAGCATGGCGGGAGAACCTCATCTGGACAAAGATTCCAAGGTGCAGCTGACGGCCTCCAATATCATCATAGCCGAGACGAAGCACCGGGTGTTGGACAATGAAGGCCGGCGCAGCGTAGACATCGATGGGCCCGGTAAAGGAATGCTCATTCAGGGAGGCGTGAAACGCGATGTGACCTGGGAACGGAAGGACGGTACGATCCGTGTGTATGAGGACAAACGGGAGCTTCCGCTGCTCCCCGGACAAACGTGGATTCAGGTCGTTCCGGTCGATTCGAAGGTGGAAATTGAGTCAGGAGACAAAGGCAGTGCTACGAACAACTCCGGCCAATAATTAAGGTTCGGTTGTTTCTTGGAGAAATGCCGGGGAGCGGACGGAAAGAGCGGGTAACGCGAACGGCCCGCCCCGGGAAGAGCGGACCGTTAAGACGCTGACGTAAGAGCCGCAGAACTTATCGGTAGGGGCGTCTGCTGACCCGCGCTCTGCCTCCTGTCGGCCGCCGGCGGGAATAGCCTCCGTATGCCGAACGTCTCCCCGGACTCCCGCCTCTTCGCGATCGGCGTCTTCGGGTGGGGACGGCCTTGCTGTCGGCTTCGGCCGTAGCGGCCTTGGAACCGAAGGTTCCCATAAGCAGCTTGAGCATCGGAGCCATTTGCTGAATGCTCTGGACGACCTTATGCACTTTGGTCACGGTCGATACAATTCCGTCGATTCCTCCCATGCGATCGATGAAGGATTTTACCTGATTGAAGTTGAAGCCGCTGCCTCCACTGCCCGTACCGCCCTGACCCCCTCCCACACCGGCAGGATTCGCTCCAAATCCGGGCATTCCCGGGAAGCCCTGATAACCAGGGAAGCCCGGGTTCTGGTAATAACCGGGAAACTGTGGGGAATCGATCCAATTGCGCACCTGGGCCTGATCAATCCCCGGCTGCCGATATAGGACCGGGTAAGCATGGCTGGACTTGGCCTGATGGTTAGAGTTCACTGGATTCACAACCCTTTTATATAATCTCCTCACTTGATGAGATGTCAGTGGGGGTCCCCAAAATCAGGAAGAAACGATCTGTTATTCAAGCAGCACTTCCTTTTTTGGGGTCATCT
This sequence comes from Paenibacillus residui, assembly GCF_042677205.1. NCBI lineage: Bacteria > Bacillati > Bacillota > Bacilli > Caryophanales > Paenibacillaceae > Paenibacillus > Paenibacillus residui. Next base: position 4,247 of record NZ_JBHTIU010000007.1, on the reverse strand, counting down.
TGTTTATAATCTATGTGTTAGGCAAATGATTGGATTGGACGGATGTCCCGGCTATCGGGCTTTTTACTCGATGCTGGAATCCGTGGCTTGGGCAAATCCGGCTAACCCTCATGTACCGTAAAGCAGTTTGAAGGCGGAGCATGAGGTTTATAGTGCCGAAGCATTTTAACACTCTAACGCTTAACATTTATGCTGTTCTGAAAACTTAAAGCAGGGATTCGGCTCTTGATGTCGAAAGATATGAAGTAAAGCAAATCAGCAGAAACGAGGGAAGATCATGCAGTTGAAAAAGCTGAACGACAAAGCGATCGACCAATTGTTTGAGGCGATTTTGACTTTGAAGGATATGGAAGAATGCTACGTTTTTTTCGATGATTTATGTACGGTGAACGAGGTTCAGTCTATGTCCCAGCGTTTGGAAGTAGCCCGCATGCTTCGTAAAGGGTATACTTATAATCAAATCGAGGCTGAAACCGGCGCCAGCACAGCGACCATCTCCCGGGTGAAGAGATGTCTGAACTACGGGAATGACGGCTACAAGATGACCTTGGAACGGCTGGGAAGATAAACTTTCATAGCGGGTGCAACCCTTTGCGCCGCGCCATCGGACAAAATCCTTCTCTCCCTGTCAGAGTGGGATTTTTCATATTCTGCTTTCAGGGAAGAGACTTCGAGGCGTCAAAAACTGGAGAGAAATAGAGATTATGGAACATACTATAGTCAAATGATCGTAAGAACAGATTGATGTGCGGGATGATGTTTTAGAATACCGTATCGTACGCCCTTTCCAATAGAAAAAAAGCTCCATGCGGATAACAATCCGATGTTCGGGTTATTCCGCCGGGGATTATAGAATATCGTATTAGGGAGCCTTATCCGGGCTAAGCAGTGCATTGGAGGATAGGTTCCCGGTCAACATTGGACAGAATATGGATAAACAGGTGATTAGTGAATGGCCAAACGTGCAAGGTTGATATACAATCCATCTTCGGGTCGGGAGGAAATGAAGAAGAAGCTGCCGGATATTCTGCAGCGGCTGGAACGCGGAGGCTTGGAAACCTCTACCCACGCGACCATCGGAGAAGGGGATGCTACGCTCGCAGCGGCGGAAGCCGTTGAACGCGGATTCGATATCGTTATCGCGGCCGGAGGAGACGGAACGCTCTATGAAGTAATCAATGGCCTGGCAGAGAAGGAGCACCGTCCGGCGCTGGGCATTCTGCCTCTTGGAACGACGAATGATTTTGCCCGGGCTTTGTCCATTCCACGCAATTGGGAGGCGGCCTGTGATCTTATTATCCGCCAGCATACGCGCCTGATCGATGTAGGGAAAGCGAACCAGCGGTATTTTATCAATATTGCCGGAGGAGGTTCTCTGACGGAGCTGACCTATGAGGTGCCCAGCAAGCTAAAGACGATGATCGGACAGCTTGCCTATTATATTAAGGGGATCGAGAAGCTCCCCCGCCTGCGGCCGATTGAAATGCACGTCAAGACGGACGAGATGGAGGTTCATGAGCAGGTGATGATGTTCCTGGTCACGAACAGCAACTCCGTCGGGGGATTCGAGAAGCTGGCTCCCGAAGCCAGTCTGGATGATGGGCTGCTGGATGTTTTTATATTGAAAAAATGCAATCTGGCCGAATTCATCCGCATCGTTACATTGGCACTGCGCGGTGAGCATCTTAATGATCCGCACATCATCCACACCTCAACGCGGAAGATCGAAATCACTTCACCCGATTACGTTCAGGTCAATCTGGACGGGGAGCTGGGCGGAACGCTCCCATGCACCATCTCGGTGCTTCCTTCCCATCTGAACATCATCGTGGATGAATCCGGCAGCTCAACTTACCGGGTCAAGCATAGCTTTCCCAGGTTGGGGAAAATAGATAGTTAAAGGTTTGTTGTGCAGCGGATCGGGTAGGTACTGTCGAACATCCTCTTGCGAGTGTCTGGTAGCTTCTCATGTATGGTGTCGGGTGAAAAAATGGTATGCTGGTTGACGATGTCAAACGTACGGTGAGTTGGGTCTGAACATCCTCGTTCGAGTTATCTAAATAGCCCCGTTGGCGTTCGCTTCAAGGAGGCGCACCCATTGTAGGGGAACCTGGCCGGTTGATATCGAGACACAGGTTCGCAGCATGGATATTGCCTAACGGGGATGCGCTGCTTATTCATCGTAGTAAGGTCAGGGATACGAATTGCCCTGGGGCTATCGGTTAACGAATCCAGGATACGTTATTTCCCATTGAATCCAACATTTGCAAAATTTAACGAACTACAGAGTCCTTAATAGGTCAGAATCCGGTGTAAAACGGGTATGGAGTATAGAATAAGATTGCTGGGATTCGTTAGCTTTTTAAAATCGCTATTTTGTATGAAATAAGGTGCGCAGTGTTCGTTAGAATATGGCCATCCTAAGTTTTTTTCAAATACTGCATTCAAAATAAAGAAAAGGAACCGGGTTTAACTCTATGACAAGGAAAAGAAGCAATCGGACACGTCCTTCCGGCCGACCGGCCAAAGAGGGAGCGAATCCTAAAACTGAAAATCCGGCGGCAGACGGCATTCCCGTACAGAAGAACGACGAAGTAATACTGGATATTGCCGGGCTGGGACACGAAGGTGAAGGGGTGGGCCGTTATCGGGGCTTTACCCTTTTTGTGCCTGGAGCCCTGCCGGGCGAGCGGGCCTTGGTCCGGGTATTGAAGGTGAAGAAGCAGTACGGCTACGCCAAGCTGCTTCGAATCGAGCAGGCGAGCCCCGAACGTGTGCAAGCTCCCTGCCCGATCTACAGCCAATGCGGCGGCTGCCAGCTTCAGCATCTGAGCTACGAGGCCCAGCTTCAGCATAAACGCCAGATCGTGATCGACAGTCTGGAGCGGATCGGCAAGCTGGAGGTGCGGAAGGATGACGGAAGAACCAGCGGCGAGCGGGAAGGGGATATCGCCCTAATAGCGGAAGAGAAGAATGGAGCCGAGGGGAAAAATGGGCCGGATGGGATCCATGGCGTCTCAGAGCGGTTTGGGGCTGGCCACGCCGGGATCATCGTTCATCCAACTATGGGAATGAAGAACCCCTGGCGGTATCGGAATAAGGTCCAGGTTCCTTTCGGCGAAATGGAGGGCGGCCTGATCGGGGGCTTCTATGCCCAGGGCAGCCATCGGATTATCGATATGGACCAATGCCTGATCCAGCATGAGCGCAGCGACGAGGTAGTGGCCCGGGTGAAGGAGATTGCCCGCTCGCTGGGGATCTCCGCTTATAATGAGGCCACGCATACGGGCTTGCTCCGCCATGTCGTGGTCAAATACGGCTTCGCGACCGGAGAATTGATGGTCATCCTCGTCACGAACGGGACCCGAATTCCTTCGGTCGAGCAGTGGGTTCGCGCTATTCGCGAAGCCATCCCCGGCGTCAAGAGCATATGCCACAACGTGAATACGGCGAGGACGAACGTCATCTTCGGAGAACGAACGAAGGTGCTGTGGGGCGAGGAGGTCATCCACGATACGATCGGGGATGTGAAATTCGCCATCTCGCCGAGGTCGTTCTACCAGGTCAATCCGGTACAGACGGAGGTGCTGTACCGCCAAGCCCTTGAGTATGCCGGCTTGACGGGGAAGGAAACGGTGATCGATGCCTATTGCGGAATAGGCACGATCTCGTTGTTCCTGGCCCGTCATGCCAAGCAGGTCTACGGGGTGGAGATCGTCGAAGACGCGGTAGCCGATGCCCGCCGCAATGCCGCGCTGAATGACCTCCATAACGTCACCTTTGCCGCAGGCAAGGCGGAGGAGGTCATTCCTGCGTGGAAGCAGGAGGGCATCGTGCCCGACGTCATCGTCGTCGACCCACCCCGCAAGGGCTGCGACGCCGCGCTGCTCGAGACGATGGTGGCGATGCGGCCTGAGCGCATCGTCTACGTCTCGTGCAATCCGGCGACGCTCGCCCGCGACCTGCGGGTGCTGGAGGATGGAGGCTACCGTACGATAGAGGCTCAACCGGTGGATATGTTTCCGCATACGGTTCATGTGGAGTGTGTAATAGGAATATGTCGAGACGATACGTAGAAGTACTGAATTATCAGTATTCTGCAAAGTATGCTTCGTTTACGACTAATGGAAAGGACTACAGGAATAAGGTGTTAAACGATAAAATCGAGGTTTCTATTGTTCTCGACTTGGAATGGATAGATACACCTAGTGATTTTTAATTGAAAACAAGAATATCCAAGAGAGCGT
>NZ_JBHTIU010000006.1:0-12792 GCF_042677205.1 Paenibacillus residui | reverse complement strand
CACTTCGACCCGCGTTCGCTTCTGGCTTTCGGTCCGAATCAGAACGGCAATCTTTATCCGCGTTTCGAGGCAAAAATGCCCCCAAGCCAAAACTCTTGTCCGACTCTTCATCCCGCTTCGAACCGAAACTTCCAGTCCATTTTCGATACAAACCTGAATGAAAGCCACTACGCCGCTCTAACTCCATAACCTCCGAAGCAAAAGAGGACATAATAATCACCTCAAAACGAACATTTGTTTGTATTTATTATACCGAATATATGTTCCCTTTTCAATGATTTTTTAAATGAAAAGCGATGTTTAAATCGAAGTAGAATGCACTTTTATAAAGAGTTTTATGGCAAAAACTCAAACCAATCAGTCATTGAATTTTGATCAGAAGTTTCTATGTTTTTAAAGAGTCAAAGAGACGAGTGGGATACGTCTGAGCGAATGGGATAATAGTCAGAGGGACTGGAGAGGAGGTTATGAGGGCCATTCGAGAAACTGAGTAAACGGGATAGCAGCCAAAAGGGCTAGCGAAAGAAGATAATGACAGCCAAACGGAAACTGAGTGAATGGGATAACAGTCAAAAGGTATGAGAGAGAGGGAGAATTGACATGGTTAGGCGGGGAGTAAACGGGATAACCAATCAAAGGTGTGAGGAAGAAATACTAATGCGGTTCAATAGGAACTGAGCAAATGGGATAGAAGGCAAAAAAGACCGAGAAGAGATTAGAAGGGATTGGCATGCCCGGGGCGACTCTCGCATATCTATTAAACAAAATCTATTAAAGGATGTGGCCCCCCGTGTTTAAAGCATTTGTTCTAAGCAAACAGAAAATTGTCATCGTAACCGCATTTCTGGCCTGTGCTGCTGTAGCCGGACTGATTTACAATTACAGCAGGTCCTCGCAAGCCGCAGTGTCCGGCAGCTCCGAACCAGTACGGACCATCCATATGGTTACCGGTGAATTCAAGTCAACTACCGAGGACGGTAAGGAAATAGAAGCTTACCTCTGGCACCCGGGAACCGTCTATATTAATAAAGGAGAAACGGTCAACCTGAGTCTCTATGGTGTTAATGGAGCCAGCCATCCGTTCATGATTGAAGGAACGAATATCAAGGGCGAAGTGCAAAAGGGCAAGGAGACGATCGTTCCCTTCAAGGCGGACAAAGAAGGCACTTATCGTCTTATTTGCCTGACTCATCCCGACAGTTCTCAGCACGGGCCTATGATTGCATACCTCGTCGTCGATTAATGCTTTCTGCGGAAAAGATTAAAGTCCGCTATAGCCTTTCTTTACAAAGACTAAAGTTCCGCCGCAGCCTTTCCTGCACAATTATTATAGTTCCACTGCAGCATTTCCTGCATAAAGACTAAGGTTCCGATGTAGCCTCCTCCACTGTAAATGCATATTCTGCATGTATAAGTGTTGAGAAAGGCAGGTAGCCCGGCCGATGAAAGAGAATAAAGAACCACATGCAAGATCACTGCCGACAGCCAGAACGATCCGCAGAACTTGCAACCGGGAATTATATCGGACCATCAAAAAACTGAAAGTCTGGATCCCTCCCGAGCAAGTTGCCCAAGCTGAAAAAATCTATTACAGCAAGGTCATTTCCAATTTGCTCTGGATCCATGAAAATGGCAGCAAAAGAAAAGTATTGGCCGACTGGTGGGAAGAACATGTCTGTCCGGAAATCGCATCTCTGTGGAAGGTGGAACCGGCAGCTCTATCCAAAGCCTTTCGCGAATCCTTCGGAGGATAAAGAATGGTCAGGCCGTCCAAGCTCCGATTGCATGGTAAAAGCCCTTCAACCCATAAAGGTGGAAGGGCTTTTGCCAATCAGGAGCAGCTTAAATGGTCTGATCTGTCAGAATGAGCGGGCCGTCTTTCGTAATGGCGATGGTGTGTTCATACTGTGCGGACAAGCTTCCATCGACTGTTCTTGCGGTCCAGCCATCCTCCTCAATTCTCGCGGCATAGCTGCCGATATTCAGCATCGGTTCGATCGTGAAGACCATGCCTTCTTTCAAACGGGGGCCTTTGCCAGCCGGCCCGTAATGCGGGACCTGCAGGTCTTCATGCATAGTCCGGCCGATGCCATGGCCGATAAATTGGCGCACGACAGAATACCCTCGGGATTCCGCGAAAGTTTGAATGGCATTGGAAATATCGCCAATTCGATTGCCTATAACCGCTTTTTCGATCCCGATATATAGCGATTCCTTCGTCGTATCCAGCAGTGCCTTGGCCTCCTCGCTCACCTGTCCGACCGGGTAGGACCAGGCAGAGTCGGCCATCCAGCCATCTACGCTGAATACCATATCGATGGTGACGATGTCTCCTTCCACTAAAGGCTCCTTCTTGGGAAAACCGTGGCAGATAACATCGTTTACTGAAGCGCATGTAGCATATGGATATCCGTGATACCCTTTTTGTTCGGGGATCGCCCCGTTCTCCTTCGTAAACTGCCTTACAAATTCTTCAATTTCCCATGTTGTCGTACCGGGACGAATCCGCTTGGCAATTTCACGATGACAGGCAGCCACCAATTCTCCTGCTTTTTTCATCTTGGAGATCTCTTCGGGTGTTTTCAATATTATCATGTAAGCTCCTCCAGACATGTAATCTATACAATGCCCGCTGCTGAAAAAACATGCGGCCAGGCATTGAAATCCATTGAGAACCTCTTCGTCACAAACCTATCTCGGTTACCATCGGGATAACGATTAACAGAATCCCGGACAGAACTAGTATAGATAAAGTTGCGGCATAAGGCAATTTGGCGGCCCGTTCGCTTTTGTACCAGCCGTTAAATTGAAGCACATTCCGATACAGAACAAAAACCAGCAGCAAATTGGCTATAGCGGCAACCCCCGCATAGGACGGACCATCCAGCCCGACCTGATTATATACCGTCAGTTCCACCATCCATAAAAGAGTGCCTCCCAGCACTAAAATCCCGAGAATCCTCGCTAGCTCAACAAGAAACAGCAGGGGTTTAAGCATCTCCAATCCCTCCCTTTATAAAGATCCTCCGCCAATATAGTCCTCCACCAGCCTTCCACTTCTTTATTCTTACCTATAAGACATGGAGGCCCTGGCGGCGAATTCGGCAATGGAAAGTGCGATACCGCAGGATTAAAAGGGTGTCCTGCGATCAGAAGATGAGTTTATTGCTTTCAAAGCATACTCCAGACTTTATTTTAACACAAGGTTACAATATTTGGAATTGCATGGCCCTCCGGGGCTGTCCCCTGTCTTGCCAATATCTCCGAAATTATGCCATAACAAAAGCACCCTACCCGAAACGGTCAGCACCTGCGTGAGTGCCACCCTATAGGGTAAAGTGCTTTATATCTTTACGGCCAGGGGGATCTTAGCGGAATCAGGCGGTCTCCGTTTCACTCGGTCTGAGTACCGCCGCGCCGAATCCAAGCAAAATGACGGCAAACAAACCCAGTATCCCCAAATGGAGAACGACTTGCGATAATCCGTCTCCCGCGGCCAGCCGGTTAATCGCTTCAATGGCCCATTTCTGCGGAACAATGTTCGCTGCTTTCTGCATGTATTCCGGCATAATGTCCACCGGCCAGTAGCACCCGCCAAGCATGCAGGTAGGGGTAACGATCAACGTTTGCACCGTAGCCACATTGTTACGGTTGCGAACCAGTCCGGCCACAGCCAAGGAAATGCCCAGTGCAGCCAACAAGAAACATTCCATCACCAGCCATTGCTGCAGGAGCGGCATGCCGAATGAAAACCGCAGAACATACCTGGCAAAAAGAAGGATCAACAATATCTGAACCGTTCCAAGAAATAGGCTGCCCAAGAAATTGCCGGCCATGATCTGGTAGGAACGGACGGGAGCTGCATACATTCTCTGCATCGTCCGATTTGTGCGGTCATCCAGAATTGTAGAGATCGAATTGTTCACCAGCATCATGACGAACATGATCAGCATTCCCATAGAAGTAGATATCGCCTCATTGACGGCCAGTCCGGAGTTTTCGACGACGGCCCTAACCTTATTCTTCTGCTGCTCGGACAGAACTTGCAGCAATGCGGCCTCCGCTTCTGCAGAATTAGGAATCTGTGACGAAAGCAACCGGTAAGTTCCCGTCATCCCCCTTATTTGTTCGTTCAGCTTTTGCTTCAGCACTATTCCGGACTCGGACACGCCTAGTTCAAACCACTCAACTCGCGGAGTCTCGCCGCTTGTCAGCTTGGAGGAATACCCTTCCGGGATGAACAGTCCCGCCACACTCTTCTTGTCAATGACTTGAAGTCGGAGAGCTTCCGTATCCTCTGCTTCGACAAAGCTGTAGCCGGTTGATGCCTGCAGCGCATTGATCAACCGTTCTCCGAGCGGCCCCTGATCCAGATTGGCATAGGCTACCTGGACTTGCTGCCCGCTGTTTCCCAACAGAACAACTACTAGCGACACAACCAATGCGGGCAGCGCCAGGAAAACAAGAAGGCTCTTTCCCTTGCCGATCGTACGCTTAACGATATTCGCCGCAATATACAAGCTATTCATAAGAACCCGCCTTCCGGTACGTGATTACTGAAGCCGCAAGTAGACCTGCACAGATGACCGCCAATACGGTCACATAGTAAGCAATGGCTGATGGACTTTCATTCAGCATGACGCGGAGGTAGCCCTGGAAAGCCCAATGACTGATCGTGAATTTGCCGAAAATATCCGCCAAATCTCCTACCGCCACAAATCCGCCGCTCAAGAAGGTCATCACAACAATAATCAGATTGAACAAGGAATTAGTCTGCTTGGAATCTTTAGCCAGACTGGCGATGATCAGCGCCAGACACATCGAGGCTATAACCATCAGTATAGAAATAAGAATGACGATAACGGGACGGGAACCCCAGTTCACTCCGTAGAGCCACCAGGTGAGCACGATAATCAATACAGACTGTATGATAGCGACCAGACCATTAGCGGAAATTTTACCGAAGACAACCGCCCTTGTAGTGACAGGCATCGCAGACAGCCGCTGCAAAGTATGGTTCTCTCGTTCGCTTACGAGACTATTGGCCGCCCCCATCCCGGCAAAAAGCACGAACATAATCAGCATCGCGGCGGCATAATACTGCGAGGCCGTGTAGCCTGTCGAACCATCGGCCAAAGAATGAGCGGAGACATAATCCCCCTCGTCCGGCAGCATGACTGCAGCCGAGACGGCCTCGCCGCTGCCTATTCCGGTTACAAGCGATAACGCCTGCATCCGATTCGTTTCCTCCAGAAAGCCTTGCATCATCATCTGTGCGGTCAGACTCCTGGTGGAATTCTTGCCGGTCAGCATCCTCCATTCCGCCTCTTCCCCGGCCAATACCGATGAGCTGAAACCTGCCGGAATGATGACGGCCAGATCGGCCTCCCCCTCTTTCAGCATTGCCAGCGCTTCTTCCTCCGCTGCCGGGAATTCCGCCTTTAACCGATCGCGAATCCCCTCTGAGGCCAGGAATTGCTCCAGTCCCTGCTGCAGAGCCCCCTGATCCTGACTGACAACGGCCACCTTCACTTCCTCTAGCGGCTGATCCGTATTCATGAAAGAAGACAACGCCGAGCCCAATATGAAAATCAGCAGCAGTGGCAGCAGCAGCTGCAGAAGATAAGTAGATTTATTCCTTAATATCCGCACCAGTTCGTACCTGGCCGTTACTAATAATTGCATCGCCATCCCCTCCGGTTTTCATTCAAAATTAGTCTCTCAGCTTCCGGCCGGTGAGCAGCAGGAACAACGATTCCAGGTCGGGCTCAATCCGGTTAAGCGATTGAATCTTGACCTGATGCTTGGACAAAACAAATATTAGATCCCGCAGGCACGTTTGCGTGGATTTGGAGTACACTTCCAACAAAGTTTCGTCCCGGACGATTCTTTCGATCAAAGGATGACGTTCCAATTCCAGTAAGGCCTCGTCATTTACACAGTCCGTCTGAATGACGATCTTCTCTTCCTGAGCCGCCTGTTCGATCAGCTCACTTCTCGTTCCGCACGCAATAAGACGGCCATGATCCATTATGCCGACCCTAGTGCTGATAGCCTCCACTTCTTCCATATAGTGGCTTGTATAGATGATAGTGCTCCCCATCCGATTCAGCTCTCTGACCGACTCCAGAATATGGTTACGAGACTGGGGGTCAATTCCGACTGTCGGCTCATCCATGATGATAAGCTTCGGACGGTGCATAATGGCACAGGCGATATTGAGACGGCGTTTCATTCCCCCGGAGAAGGTGATCGGCTTATCGTTCTCTTTGTCAGTCAAGCCGACGAATGCAATCGCCTCCTCCACCCTTTGCTTCAATTCCCTGCCCCTTAAGCCGTACAGCTTGGCGAAGAAGGTTACATTTTCTCTGGCGGTCAAGGTTTCGTATATGGCCAGCTCCTGAGGGACCAGTCCGAGCCTACCTTTCACCTTGAAAGGGTCTTTAGCGACGGATATTCCATCAACGATCATCTCGCCGTGATCGATTCGACCAAGACCGCAAAGCATCTTGATGGTAGTGCTTTTACCGGCTCCGTTCGGTCCAAGGAGACCGAAGACTTCCCCTTCCTCGATGTTCAAATTCAGATGGTCCACTGAGAGCTTGCCGCCGTAGCGTTTGACCACATTTTTGATCTGGATAAAACTCATCCTCGACTCCCCCTTGCCTGATCTCGCAATTTTTCTGATCTGTCACCATTGTAACGCGGACTCTAATGGAGGAAAGGTCAAAGAAGTCACCACTTTAAGGTGACTTAAGTCATTTTGTTCGGCATCAAGGCAAAAAAAACTTCGGCTTCCGCCGACCTGTGCTATAATTTGGCGTATAAATTCTGACTGGTAGGAGTGGCGGAATTGACCTATTCGTTAGCCTGGCTGCGATATATACTCCTTGTGTCGGCCGCACTCGGCACGCTATTCATCGGCGACCTCCGGCCAAGCAGCTATCCCCTGTTTACGATAACAGCCTTGCTGTTAATAGGGGTTGCCCAGCTTGCCGACAAACGGGAACGCTTAATGCAGCTGCTGATTGTCGTTGAATTGACTTTGGCGGTTTGGTTAAACGTGACATTCGGAGGTCTATACTTCATATCTTTCTTTAGCACGCTTATTCTGCTTTTTAGGCCGCCCCTCGGCTTCCACTGGCCGCGCCTGACCTTATTCGGATTGTGCTGGGCGGGACTGGCCTTCTCGATAGCGGAACAATCCCTTATTTTCATTACGGGGATTCATTTCCTGTTCGCAGCCTTCTCGGTGCTAATGTACAAGTGGGCAACCGCCTCGGGTCGCAGCCGGGAAGTGGAACAATTATATGACGAGCTTCGCCGCAAGCATTATGAGTTGGAGGAAGCCCGTTCCCGCCTGGTCGACTATGCCCGTAAAGTCCAATTAATTTCCCAGATGGAGGAAAGAAACCGGATTGCCCACGATCTGCATGACGACCTGGGTCATTCCATCACCCGATTAAAGATGATGATGGAAGCGGCAATCCGCCTTGCGGATTCGCAGCCGGAGAAAACCTATGAGCTCATGAATCAGGTCAGAGATCAACTGGGTTCCAGCATGGAATCGCTGCGCCGGACCGTCCGCAGGCTGCAGCCGGATGAACAGCTTCGCGGCCAATATTCCCTTCATAAATTGATCGAGGAAGCATCGGGGCAGTTTGGCATACCGGTAAGCCTCCAGACCTCGGGCGTACCCTATCCGCTCTATCCGAGCATTGAATTCGCCTTATACCGCAACGTTCAGGAAGCGATCACGAATGCGATCCGGCACGGCGGAGCCCGGTCCATAGACATCCGAATGCGTTACGAACCGCAGCGGGTTGTGCTTAGCATAAGCAATGACGGAGACCCCCCGGAGGAAGATCCGTTGGCGCGTCCAGGGTTGGGAATAAACGGAATGCAGGAAAGGGTCAAGCTGCTGGGTGGCAGCTTGTCGGTAGAAACGGGGCCTCCCTTCACGGTGACCACCATTGTGCCTCATCCCGCAGGCAGCTCATACTTTTCGTAGGATACTAAAGGAGGATTGAAATGATTCGTGTATTGCTCGTCGATGACGATTCTTTTATTCGCGAAAGCTTAAAATATATTTTGGATATGGATGAAAAAATAAATGTGCTGCACACCTGTTCCGATGGCAAGCAGGCTTATGATTACGTTTGTTCGGTAGAGGGGCAAGTAGATGTCATTCTAATGGATATTCGGATGCCGGAATGTGACGGAGTGGAAGGAACGAAGCTGATCAAGGAACGGTTTCCACATATCCGCGTTCTTATTCTTACGACTTTCGACGATGATGATTACATTATCGAAGCCATTAAAAACGGCGCTAACGGCTATATGCTTAAAAATGTATCTCCGGATCGCATTCTCGAAGGGATTCAATCCGTATCCCAAGGCAATATGCTCATCCATCCCGAGATTGCCAATAAACTTAGCAGCTTCTTGCGAGCATCGAACAGCCATCTCCGCATCCGTAAATCGGTTCCGGACAACTGGGGGTTAACGCCCGCCGAGCTGAAAATCGTCCAGGGCATTGCCGATGGCTTGTCGAACAAGGAAATAGCCAACACCCTGTTTCTGAGCGAGGGGACCGTCAAAAACTATGTAACCGAAATATTGCAAAAGCTGGAGCTGAGAGACCGAACTCAGATTGCCATCTTTTATTTAAAAAATTCAACTCCATCTGACAGAAATCATTCGCAAAACCCTTAATTTAGCTGCAACAAATTTAGCCAGGCTTTTAGACTTTAGACTTTAGACCTTTAGACTTTAGACCTTTAGACTTTAGACTTTTAGACTTTAGACTTTAGACTTTAGACTTTAGACTTTAAACCTTTAGACTTTAGACTTTTAGACTTTAGACTTTTAGACTTCTCTTCAGAGGCGGTTTCCTGATGCTCCCTTATGGAAAAATACCTCCTAAAGTGGAACATTAGATGGGAGAAAGTTTACCGATGTCCACCTCTCTCTTCCGACCGTCGGATTAGTCTACACGTACCAGCATTTATCCCTTTTGGAGAGGCTTTGGACTGTTATCCCCTTGTCTCAGAAAAAAGGATCAATGACCGCGTTCCATCGTAAAGGCTTCGTCCATTTAGACCCCCATGCCGCTGACCGCGACACCATCAGATGATGAAAATGGATGGGTTTTCAAGGTAGAATAGAGTTGAATTGCTTTAATAGTGTGAAATTTGAAAACTAAATGGATTTCATACAGTTAGATTTCTATATTCGGAAGAAATATGGAAACTAACTGGAAAACCTACAGCTAGTTTGCGCCAAAACAGCCGTTTCGCCCAAAGTTGCCCATTTTAACTGTAGTTTATCCAGTTAGTTTGATCATTTTCGCCCATTCGCTTGAATCTACCTGTACAAAATACAGTTAGACGTGCCGCTCCGCTTGTAACGATGCCTGCAGACGGTAAATAGACGGATTTTCAAGGTAGTCAGTTTCAAATTTCTATAGGCCCGAATCTATTTCCCCTTCGGTGCTAACACGAATCGTCGCTTGCTTAGAGGGGAGAAAGCCAAGGACAGGGTAACCTGAGCGAATGAATCGTTCTTTGCTTGCAGGGCAGGAAGCTAAAGCAAAGGACAGGTAACCCTGAGCGAACGAATCGCCCTTTGCTTGCAGGGCAGGAAGCTAAAGCAAAGGACAGGTAACCCTGAGCGAACGAATCGCCCTTTGCTTGCAGGGAAGGAAGCTAAAGCCAAGGACAGGTAACCTGAGCGAAAGGGATAACAGCCGAAAGAACGCCGAGAGACCGAAAGAGCTAAAAAGACCCTTTACGACGGCAAAAAAACAGGTTTTTCGGACATCATTAGGAGCTCATAGCCATAGCTATAGCTATAGCCATAGCGTTACAGAGCTCGTCTCAGCTAATAGAGGAATATATAGACTAATTAGCCAAGATTCAATGCACTTTCTCCCCATAGATGCAAAAAAACCCGCTCCCCATACTCGACAGGGAAACGGGTCTTTATTGAGTTGTCCCGGGCCATAATGACCCCGACAGGCTACGGCTTACTCCGCAACCGCGATACTGGGTATCGACACTTCGGCTTCCACTTCATCCTCATACGAAATTTCCGGGAATTCAAACCCGAACAGATTGAAAAATTCGACCCGGAAGCCTTCAATATCGGATATCGACCGGATGTTATCCGAATCGACCTGATTCCACAGAGCAAGAACGGCTTCCTGTACATCCTCCCGCATTTCCCAATCGTCTATACGGATGCGTCCCCGGTCATCCACCGAAGTAGATTCGTAATAAAGCCTTTCGGCAAACAAGCGATACATTTGTTCTATGCAGCCTTCGTGTAAATTCTTCTCTTTCATAACCTTATACAGCAAAGATATGTAAAGAGGAACAACCGGAATAGCCGAACTGGATTGAGTGACCAGCGCCTTATTGACGGAAATGTATGCCCGGCCCCCCAAAGCTTGAAGCTGCTCGCGGATTCTGCCCGCGGAAGCCTCCAGATGATCCTTCGCCAGCCCGATCGTTCCGGCTTTGTAGATCGAATGGGTAATTTCCGGTCCGATATAGGAGTATGCGACCGTTACCGCTCCTTCCGCCAGCACGCCGGCTTCTTGCAAAGCGTTCATCCACAGTTCCCAATCTTCGCCCCCCATGACCTTGATCGTATGCTCAATCTCCTGCTCGCTTGCCGGCTCGATCGTGACATCGGTTACTGCCGCGCTATGGAAATCCACCGTTTTGTTTGAAAAAGGCTCCCCAACCGGTTTGATCACCGACGAGTATACTTCCCCGGTCTCAGGATCTACACGTCTAGGAGAGGCCAGACTGTAGACCACCAGATCCACCTGACCCAAATCCTGCTTGATCAGATCGATGGTTTGCCTCTTGATCTCGTTGGAGAAGGCATCCCCGTTAATGCTCTTGGCATAATAGCCTGCTTCGGAGGCTGCCTGCTCGAAAGCGGCCGTATTGTACCACCCGGCGGTCGCCGTCCGGTTATTGGCTGCCGGCCGTTCGAAGAATACGCCTATGGTCTTGGCTCCCGATCCGAAGGTGGCCGTAATCCGGGAAGCCAGCCCGTATCCTGTAGAAGCCCCGATCACAAGAACGTTCTTGGGTCCCTGAACCGGCTTCTGGCTCTTCACATACTCGATTTGCTGCCGGACATGATGAGCGCAGCCGGCCGGATGGGCGGTGGTACAAATAAATCCTCTGAACTTCGGTTTAATCACCATATGAGAAACTCTCCTTCTTTTCGCATCATTCGTAATCACCAGAATATGTTTCCTATTCTATCATGCCTCTCCCCTTGACTGAAAGCGGGAAGAAAACGCCGTCTATTATTTTACCATAACTCTCGCCCCGGTTGTCCAATTGCCCCCTTTTACCAGTATACAAGGCCGTTCTAATCGCATCCGGTCGTTCGTACCGCCTGTTTCCAGCGGAATTTCTCCCCATGTCCATGTTTGCCCGTTTCCGATTGTCCCTTCCTTGCATTTACTAATAGTAACTTCATAGAAAGTGAGGTGATAGATATGAGTCATCTCAGACCTGATGTCGTCACGATCACTTTTAGATGCGTAAGAGGTGTAGCGATCATTACAGGCGTCTGCGTCATTGGTTCCTCGCGGCCTTGTGGACGTTTCTTGAGAAGGGGTCGTTCTGCTGTCCGTGCTATCGAGTGTCTTCTGGATAACGGATTCCATATTAAGCTGAAGACTTCCAACACGGTAGTATTAAAGAGAAAAAGACATCACTGCAGCTAATTGAAATGCAGCCTCCGGGCTGCATTTTTCTTTGCCTTTCTTTGATTGTCGGCAAGAGTCTGATGAATATGTAAGGGTCGGAAACGTAAAATAGATCCAAGAATAGTACTTGCTGTCCATTTCCGTTATACTATTTTTGTTCAGCTGTAAATCAACCCATGGACGATAGAATAAAGGAGAGCTCCGCGATGTATGTCGTAACTTCTGAAGAAATGCGCCGATTAGACGGGCATACCATTCAACGTATCGGACTTCCCGCGCTTGTGCTGATGGAAAATGCCGGCCGGGCAGTCGCTGAGGAAGTGCTCGCCGTGAGCCGCGAATCGGCAGCCAAGCGGCGCCAGCGCTGGCTTGTGCTGGCCGGCAAAGGGAATAACGGCGGCGACGGCCTCGTCGCGGCCAGACATCTGATTGAGTCAGGCCTTGACATAGACATAACCCTCGCCGAACCCGCAGGACTCTTCTCCGCAGATATGGCGGTTCAGCATGAAATTATCGGCAAGCTGGGCATTCCGATGTTCAATTACAAACCGGGAGAAATTCGCTGGGAGGTCTACGACGGTGTCATCGACGCGCTGCTGGGAACCGGAACGCGCGGAGCTCCCCGGGAGCCCTACGCCGGACTCATCCGGGAAGCCAACGCCAGCGGGCTGCCGATTGTTGCTATCGACATCCCGAGCGGACTCGATGCGGATACAGGGATGACTCATGACCCCTGCATCTGCGCAGTGCGTACCGTTGCGCTGGCCTTCCTCAAGCGGGGGCTTGTCCAGCCTCCGGGGACCGGCGCGGCCGGCCGGGTTGTCGTGCGCTCTATCGGCATCCCCGTCCGCTTAGCCGAAGAGCAGGGCATCCGCACGCTGCTCCTGGACGAGCGGACCCTGTCCGAGCGGCTAGCGCTTGACCCTCGGCGCGGCCGGCCGGAAGACTCGCACAAGGGCACCTTCGGCCATGTGCTCATCGCCGCCGGCAGCCTGCGCATGGCCGGTGCCGGCCTGCTGTGCGCGAACGCGGCGCTGCGCGCGGGGTGCGGGCTC
>NZ_JBHTIU010000005.1:0-15723 GCF_042677205.1 Paenibacillus residui | reverse complement strand
AAGAGAGGAATTGTATACATGGTTATTTTTTTATGGTGCGGACTCCGGAATTAGGGGGCCTAGCCGGTTTTTCCATTTAGTTCCCCGTCTTTTGCTCAAGAGGTGAAAACTAGCTGTATAAAATCCAGTTAGACCCCCATGTCTCTGACCGCGGCACCATCAGATGGTGAAAATGGATGGATTTTCAAGGCAGAATAGAGTTGAATTGCTTCAATAGTGTGAAATTTGAAAACTAAATGGATTTCATACAGTTAGATTTCTATATTCGGAAGAAATATGGAAACTAACTGGAAAACCTACAGTTAGTTTGCGCCAAAACAGCCGTTTCGCCCAAAGTTGCCCATTTTAACTGTAGTTTATCCAGTTAGTTTGATCATTTTCGCCCATTCGCTTGAATCTACCTGCACAAAATACAGTTAGACGTGCCGCTCCGCTTGTAACGATGCCTGCAGACGGTAAAATAGACGGATTTTCAAGGTAGTTCCCCGTCTTTTGCTCCAGAAGTGAAAACTAGCTGTATAAAATCCAGTTAGACCCCCATGTCTCTGACCGCGGCACCAGTAGATAATAAAAATAAACGAATTTTCAAGGTAGACGCGCCATTCCGTCTGCACAGCTCCAGCAGAAAATGAAAACAGACGGATTTTCAAGGTAGACACGTCATCCTGCGAGTACGGCACCTGCAGAAAATGTGATTTTCAAGGCAGACGTCCCTGCCGCAAAGGCGTCACCGGCAACGTCGATCTGTACCATCAGAAGGAAGGGTGGAAATTATGGCTTATTTTTAGGGCAGCTATGCCCTTGTCGAGCCATCGCCAGGCAGATTGTTTTATTTGCTGCATGGTAAAGTAGTCTTGCAGCGACTGCCCGGAACTAAGAGGGCTCGACCCGCTCGCTCCCCTTTCCTTTGCTTGCCCTGGCCATTTATCAATTCGTCCGCTGTCCGCCCTGTTTCAAGCTCCTTCATACGCCGATAAACGGATGACGGTCTCTGCTCCTTTTCCCTCTATAAAAGATCCACAGCCGCAAAATCCAATACAAAACGCCTCTTCCCTATAGTTTCCGACCGAGGAAGAAGCGTGTTTCGTAAGCCTGTATAAGAAATAGATTGAAATTCATTCACGTGGAGATCGTTGGTTTTCCGGTTTTTGGCTCCCGTTCCGCCGTGCTGTCGGCCCCGTGTTCGTTCCTGAACCCGCACTTTGCCCATTCCTCAAATAAGCGACCCAATAGATGCCCGCTACAAAGAGTGAGCCTCCCACCGCGTTCCCGAGAAACACGGGCACAAAATTGGCCGCATACTCCACCCACGTAAAATACCCTGCGAAAATCGCTGCGGGTATGACGAACATATTAGCGACCACGTGCTGAAATCCGATAGCCACGAAAGCCATCGTCGGAAACCATATGCCTGCGATTTTGCCGCCTGTGCTATTCGCCGCATACGCCAGCCAGACCGCCAGTGAAACGAGCCAGTTGCAGCCGATTCCCGAGATAAATGCCTGCAGGAACGGTTCGTCGAGCTTTTGAGCCGCTGCGCTTATCGTTTTCTCCAGATACGGGCCGCTTTCGGTTAAACCGACGACATGGCCGAAGAAATAGGCGACAAACATCGCTCCCGCAAAATTGCTAAGGGTAACCCAGAACCAGTTCACCGCCACTTGCCCCGACGTTATTCTTCCACTCAATCTCGCGATAGACAACGTCATCATATTTCCCGTCAGGAGTTCCCCTCCGCCTATCAGCACAAGTATAAGCCCAAGCGGAAAAACCGATGCTCCCAGAAGCGACGTGAAGCTTCCCCACTCCACAGGGACGGAAGCAGTCACCCGAATGCTCAATAAATAGCCCAAGGCAATGAAAGCCCCCGCTCCAAAACCAAGAGCAAGCAAGCTTAACAAGGACAAGCCGGCCTTGGCCACGCCGCTTTGAACGGCATATTCCGCAACCTCCCCTGGAGTACGATTCGCCATCCTCATCTCCCCCGCAGCCCCATTGTGAAAATAAGCACAATCCACATTGCTTCCATTATACATTGATTAAGCAGATTTTTAAGTGATGTTTGTCACATTCTGTATTACTATTTTCAATAAACTGTATCACCCCTATAATTTTGCTTTACCCTCCCTTCCTCAACAAGCGACCTGCCCTCGATTTATACCTTTTAATCTTTTAAAACTCCAGTTAAAACAACGGTTTTATGTACATTGTTATTTTTTTCACAAATTATTCACCAGTCCCCTCTTCCCTCCTTTATGGAAATCGATTATGGTTAAATTAAGAACTGTTATATATTTAATTCATAACTATGTTTCATTCTAAAGGAGGGCTCCCTATGAAGCAATGGGTTGGATTTCAGGAAGGCAAATGGCAGCGTGAAATTAATGTAAGAGACTTTATTCTGCACAACGTGTCCGTGTATACGGGAGATGAAGCTTTCCTCGCCCCGGCTACGGACAACACGAAGAAGCTCTGGCAGCAAGTAATGGAGTTATCCAAGCAGGAGAGGGAAAAAGGCGGGGTTCTGGACATGGATACCGGCATTGTCTCTACCATTACGTCACACGAGCCGGGATATTTGAACAAGGAGCTCGAAACGGTAGTCGGCTTTCAAACCGACCGTCCTTTCAAAAGGTCGCTGCAGCCCTTCGGCGGTATTCGCATGGCAGAGCAAGCCTGCGAATCTTACGGGTACAAGGTTGACCCCGAGCTGTCTCGAATCTTCCGGGAGTATCGCAAGACGCACAATCAGGGAGTCTTCGATGCCTACACGGAAGAGATGCTGGCGGCACGGAAAGCGGGAATCATTACCGGCTTGCCGGATGCCTACGGCCGCGGAAGAATTATCGGGGACTACCGGCGGGTAGCTCTATATGGAGTCGACCGGCTGATTGCCGAGAAGAAGAAAGACTTGTCGTTGACGGGAGCCCGAACGATGAGCGAGGAGATCATTCGTCTCCGCGAAGAGATCTCCGAACAGATTCGGGCGCTTCAAGAGCTCAAGCAGATGGCGGCGGCTCACGGATATGACATTTCCGAACCGGCGGCTAACGCCCGGGAAGCCTTTCAATGGCTGTATTTCGGATTTCTGGCCGCTATTAAAGAGCAGAACGGCGCCGCCATGAGCCTCGGACGCACGTCCACCTTCTTGGATATTTACATTGAACGGGACTTGCGGGAGGGAGTTCTGACCGAACAGCAGGCTCAGGAGCTGGTAGACCATTTCGTCATGAAGCTCCGTCTGGTGAAATTCGCCCGTACTCCGGACTACAACGAGCTGTTCAGCGGAGATCCGACCTGGGTGACGGAAGCGATAGGCGGTATGGCTCTGGACGGAAGACCTCTCGTCACCAAGAACTCGTTCCGCTTCCTTCACACGCTGGATAACTTGGGTCCGGCACCTGAGCCTAACTTGACGGTCCTGTGGTCCACCAAGCTGCCCGAAGCGTTCAAGCGTTACTGCGCCGCCATGTCGATCAAGTCGAGCTCCATTCAATATGAGAACGACGACTTGATGCGTCCCGAGTTTGGGGACGATTACGGCATCGCCTGCTGCGTATCGGCCATGCGAATCGGCAAGCAGATGCAGTTCTTCGGGGCGCGGGCCAATCTGGCCAAGGCGCTGCTCTACGCCATCAACGGCGGCGTGGACGAGAAGTCCAAGGTGCAGGTGGGACCGGAATTCGCGCCGATCACCTCGGATGTGCTCGATTATGATGAAGTGATGCGCAAATTCGACCATGTCATGGAATGGCTGGCCGAGTTGTATCTGAATACACTTAACGTCATTCATTATATGCATGATAAATATTGCTACGAACGAATCGAAATGGCGCTTCACGACACGAACATCTTGCGGACGATGGCGACCGGAATCGCCGGGCTGTCTGTCGTGGCCGACTCGCTGAGTGCCATCAAGCACGCCAAAGTTACCGCCATTCGCGACGAAAGCGGGCTGGCCGTAGATTTCGCCATCGAGGGAGATTACCCGAAATACGGAAACAACGATGACCGGGTGGACCAAATCGCGGTTCAAATCGTTGAAGCATTCATGGCTAAGCTAAGAAAGCACAAGCCTTATCGCAATTCGGTCCAGACGATGTCCATCCTGACGATTACCTCGAACGTCGTCTACGGGAAGAAAACAGGCAACACTCCGGACGGAAGAAGAGCCGGCGAACCGTTCGCACCCGGCGCCAATCCTATGCACGGGCGGGATTCCAAAGGGGCACTGGCATCGTTGAATACCGTGGCGAAACTGCCATATCAGCACTCGCTTGACGGAATCTCCAACACCTTCACGATCGTTCCGCAGGCACTCGGCAAGGATGAGGAATCGCGAAAAACAAATCTGGTCGCCATCCTGGACGGCTATGCAGCCAAACAGGGGCATCACCTCAACATTAACGTGTTGAATCGGGATACCTTGCTGGACGCCATGGAGCATCCGGAGCAGTATCCGCAGTTGACGATCCGCGTCTCCGGGTATGCCGTCAATTTCATCAAGCTGACCCGCGAGCAGCAGATCGATGTGATTAACCGGACCTTCCATAACAGCTTGTGAGTTAAATTCCTATCGGCGCTTCAAGAAAAGTGAGGGTGGGGACTTGGAAGCGAAGTCCAAATACTTTTTGCAGGAGCCCCGACAAGTAGCAAATTCACCACTGCATACAGCGCTACAAGTCAAGCCGGGAGCCTCACGCAGCAGGACGTCTGCCAAGATATGCGCAGGCTCCCGGAACATAGATCAGCTCATTTGTTTAGAAAGGGAGGGATGAGCATGAAGGGGACCATACATTCCATCGAAACCTTCGGCACCGTAGACGGACCCGGCATACGCTACGTCGTATTTACCCAGGGGTGTCTCCTTAGATGCCAATATTGCCATAATCCCGATACATGGGTTATCGGACGGGGCCAAGATATAACCATAGAGGAAATCATACGGGATTTGCAATCCTACCTCCCTTACTTGCAAGCGTCCAATGGAGGAATTACTGTCAGCGGAGGAGAGCCTTTGCTGCATTTGGACTTTCTCATTTCCTTGTTCCAAGAGTGCAGGAAGCTCGGGGTTCATACCGCTATCGACAGCTCGGGCGGCTGTTACTCCGCCGACCCCCGTTTCCAAACCAAGCTTAGCGAGCTGATGCAGTATACGGATCTGATTCTGCTGGACATTAAGCATATCGACGATGAAGCTCACCGCAAGCTGACGGGCAAATCCAATCAGCACATTCTGCAGTTCGCAAGATGGCTGTCCGAGAGAAAAGTCCCCGTATGGATTCGCCATGTTCTCGTCCCCGGCATCACCGATGCGAGGCAGGATCTGGAGAGACTCGCAGACTTTATTCAGACGCTTGACAACGTCGAGAGGATCGAAGTGCTCCCGTATCATAAATTGGGGGTATACAAGTGGAAAACCCTTGGCCTGGAATATCCGCTCGAGCAGGTAGAGCCTCCAACCCAGGAAAGCGTCGCTTTAGCCGCATCGATCTTGAATCGTGCCAACAGGAACCTCTGATCCTCTGGGCATTCCCGGGCAGCGCCTTAACCACGATCGGTGGCCTGTTGGAATTAACCTCCTGCTGGCCATGCTCTTCCCGGCGGAAGGCAGGCGGTAGAAGAGCCTCGGAGACCGATATTCGGCTTTGTTCGCAACTATAGGGGCGATGGTACTTGTGGCAGCTTGCACTAACAAGGAAGTGCCGTCGGGACAGCCCGCTGCGGACAATCCAGAACTCCGAGTTTCTTCTCCTGCTAAACATTAAGAGATAGCTGAAAAAGACCCGCAAAAGTGCAGGTCTTTTGTGCGATTTTAGTTGAAAACGGCAAATGACAAGCGATTGTGCAGGTAAATTTAACGATTGGGCCGATTTTCGCGATATTATGACGATTGACCTGCAGTTTTGCGTGTCTTTTAGGCGAATGATCATTTTTCCGGAAAAAGACATGCACTTTTGCTCGTCTTCGAGGCAAGGGCCTCCTGTGCTTCGGTCCGCACATGGCGCTGGCACCTCTTGCTAGGGACCCTCTGCGCTTCGGTCCGCGCATGGTGCTTGGCACCTCTTGCTGCGGGACCCCTTTCGCTTCGGTCCGCACATGGTGCCGGCACCTCTTTACTATGTGTCCCTCCTAAGCCAGGTTCTACACATGCGCTTGTTTCACCCCGGCCGCGAGTTAGGCGGGCTTGCGCCAAAAATTCACCGGCAAGGCTCCCTGGACGAGTGAGACATCCGCATACATTCGCCTATCTTAAGCAGCCGTCCCTTACAAACGAATCCAGATTCCGGTCTTATCGTCGGAGGTTTTGAAGCGCAGATACTTCTGGCATTCCGGATCATTCTGCTCCAGGGCGATCAGGCTTTCCGCGTATCCCTGCAGGCCTTTGCTTTCGATTTCCTCCATCAGCACTTTCCCGTCCAATGTCCCGTAAATATCCTCGGAGTGCGGAAACAAACCGTCGGTAATAAGCAGCAGTCCGGTGAGATTAATCCGGTTAATGACTCCGTATTCCAGGAAGGAAGCCAGCTCCGGCTGGCCGTTCATGGCGGAGTAGCCGTTTATCGTATTCATCAGCACCTTGTTCTTCCGAATATGGGGCTCCACGTGCTCCCTGATTTGCTTTCGCGTAGTCATTCCCTGCTCCAGACAAGCCTTCCATCTTATTCTCGTCTGCAGGTCGATGTGATCCAACTGATCGTACGTGACAGTGCGCACCGTTCCATCCTTGTACGTGGCGAAAATCATGCAATCCCCGGTCTGGGCGTACTGCACTCTGGTCTCCTCGATTTTGACCAGGGCAATTTCCGTCGTCCACAGGGCTTCCCGGTCCTCCGGATCTATCCCATGGGCGATCATTTCCTGGCGAAGCGACTGATTGGCCCGAAGTACGGCATCCTTCACATGAACGGTTTCCCACCAGGATACCTCTATCGCTTCCAGCTCCTTCTTCACCAACTGGGAAGCCAAATATCCCCCGGTCTCTCCCTGAGGTCCGCGAAAAGGCGTCACGGAGGTAGCTCCATCCAGCACACCGTAGACCCCCGCCCCACTCTTCTCGATGAGCGCATCCTCATTCCAATCGCTGCTTCCTTGAATAGATATCGTTTCTATCTTCATCCTAATCCATCTCCTCTCCAGCCACTGATCTTATGACATCGTAGACCGAAACCTCCCGCGAAAGCTCTATCGCTTCGATCAGCGCTTCGGTTTCCTTCCACCGTTCTTTATCCTTAACGTCAGGATACCTTCGGTTCAAACGCTTGTCCAAGGACAACGCAGGGTCCGTTTGCCGCTTGCCGTCCTCCTCATCATCAGACATCGGCTGCGTTCTGGCCGGCATTTGGGAGGTGGCCTCCGCTATCCGTGCCTGCATATTTTCCTCAAGCATGGAGGCAACCAGCTCCAAGGCATTTCCATCCTTCTCTTCGGAAGAATGAAGCACCGCCAGGCCGTTAACCTTCGGAATGTATTTCTCCGTCTCCGGCATCTCGGTCATGGCAAAAGCGAACTTCCCGCCAATATACTTCTCCAGCATCGCCCGCTTGTCGGAGGAGGCTAGATACAAGCCCGCCCTCCCCGTAATAAAGTCGCTTGCCGCCAACGGCTGCTGGAGAGGAGGCATGATGCGGTCGGTTTCGATCATTCTCTTCCATAACCCGATAACCTCTGCCGCCTTGCTCTTCGATACCTTGTCCTCTCCATGGGAGAACAACAGATTCTGAAGCAGCCAGGGCACCTCCGGTTCGACGACCAGTCCCCAATATTCCTTATCGGCCGCCAATTGTCGCCCGGCCATGCGCAGCTCATCCCAGGTGTTCAACTGCGCCCCGTCATTAACCCCCGAATATTTGAGCAAATCTTTATTGTAAAAAACGACCGGAACACTCGCCCCGTATGGAACCGCCCATACTTGGGCCTCATATTGAAAATAGGCGGCCAAGTCGGGATGGAGACTCTCCCGCAGCTCATCGGACAGCAGGTCCTGCAGCGGAAGAAGCACGCCGGACTCCGCCAGTTGGGCAATGCCGTATAAGCTGCTGACCTCGACCACTTGAGGCATATGGTGAACGGAAATGGCCGCCGTCAATTCGTCGAATAGCTGTTCATAAGAACGGAAGGTCCGGACCTCTACTTCCACCGATTCATGGCTCCGCCCGTATTCCTCCAGGAAGGGCGCCAGTGCCTTCGTGTACACCCACACCTCCAGGGTGACGGGCCGCACCGTCTCTCTTTTGGCCAGGGGCCCCGCCGTACTGTGCCAGATTTTGTAGGCGCCCGCACCTACAACTACAAGCAGGAGGATAGACAGGAAGGCAATCATTCGTTTCGATTCCATTCCTGCATCCCTCCTTGTTCTTGTTGATATGGTTCTTTTTACAGTTGGAGTCCCTTTTTGCCCGCCAGCTTGTTAGCAATCAATAACGAAATTAATGTCGTAAAAGTCAGTATGGACGCCAAGGCAGCTCCCGTTCCGTAGTTGGAAGTGAAGACCTCGCTGTAAATCGTCACGGTAATGGTTGCCGTCGCCCCGTAGTAGAGGACGATCGTTGAGCTCAGCTCGTTTATCGTCGTGACCCAGCTTAAGATCGCGCCGGACAATACTCCCGGAGCCATGAGCCGTGCCGTCGTTTTGAAGAAGGTTTTGGCCGGAGGCACCCCAAGACTGATGGAAGCCTCTTCCACGCTTTTATCCAACTGCTGCAGAATGGCCGTACTGGACCGGATGGTGTACGGAAGCTTGCGGATGACGTAGGAAATAACTAAAATAATCCACGTCCCCGTAAGAATTAACGGCGGCTTGTTGAAGGCGATGATCAGACTGATCCCGAGCACCGTTCCCGGCATAACGTACGGAACCATCAACAGGCTGTCCAGCATGGCGGTAATCTTCGATTTCCTGCGGACGAGCAAATAGGCAACCAGCATCCCCATCGCAATCATAATCACTATGGAGATGGATGAATACGTATAGGTGTTTAATATAGCTTTCGGCACCCGGAACAGGATTTCTTTATAGCTGTCAAGACTAAATCCGGGATGGAAGACCGGTCCCTTCGTTTTGATAAAGGAGGTCACGATCACCGTCACCTGAGGAATGATGGAAATACACGCCGGGATAAAAGCAAGCGCTGTCAATCCCCACTTGAGCCCCGGACGCAATGTGCGGACCTTCGGGGTCCTCATTCCGGTCATGGAATAATTTTTCCGTGAAACCAGATACCGCTGCAGGAACAGAATCGATGTAGAACACAGTATCAGCACAACACTGAGCGTACTGGCCATTGCCGGATTGCCGCCCATCTCGCTGATGAACTGCTCGTAAGCCAGAATCGGCAGCACCTTGAAGCCTTGCCCCAGCAGCATCGGCGTACCGAAATCCGCGAAGGAAGCCATAAACACCATCAGCGCTCCGGTGGACAGCGTAGGGAAGATCAGCGGAAGAGTGACGGTCGTAAGCCTTTTCCAGCCGGGCATTCCCAGGCTCTCGGATGCTTCCTCGAGCGAGGTGTCTATCGTCTTTAATGCCCCCGATACGTACAGATAGATGTGGGGGTAATAATGAAGCGTGAAGGCAAAGACTATGCCGTGCCAGCCATAGATCGATTTCATCGGAATGCCGATATCGTGCAAGAACCGTGTAATAAACCCGTTATTGCCGAGCATCAGAATCCAGGAGTATGCCCCGATGAAAGGCGGCGACAACAGCGACATAATCACCATAATATTGATGAGGCCTTTAAACTTAATATTATATCGCGTCGTCACATAAGCCAAGGGGACCCCGATCATGATCGCAAAGATGGTAGCCAGACCGGAAACTTTAAAGCTGTTAAACAGGGCGTCCCGGTAATACTTCAGCTTGACGAAGTGCTCATAATTTTGCAGCGACAGAGCGCCTTTCTCATTAAACAAGCTGGTATAAAATAAGGAGAAAAGCGGATACACAATGAAGGAAAACAGGAACAGATAAACGATTACCGTAACCCAGGTCCAGAAATCCCATTTTTTCAAGCTAAGCCGGTTGGCCAGAGCGGGCCGAATGATGGGCTGTTGCATTATAAAGGACCTCCTTCCCCTCCTGATCGAACAGCACCGCCTTATTCGGCTGCAAATCCAGATAAACCTTCTGCTTCTCGCTAATCAGATGCTCCGGCTCCACCGCATGCTGCTGAACCTCGATCACCTGCTGCCCGCCAAGATCTACACTATAACTGACCTTATCGCCCAAATAAGTGACGGTCCGTACTACCCCGGGAATAAGCGTGTCCTTGGTCTGCCCGGTTTCAATCCGAATCTTCTCCGGCCGGACCGACAGCAAAGCCTGACCTTCGCCGGGACGGAACAGCTTCAAGGGAAAGCGGATTCCGTGCAGTTCGACCGGCGCCTCCCCGGTTAGAGGGTCGATGGCCCCAACCCGGCAGTCAATAAAATTGGA
The DNA here is from genome assembly GCF_042677205.1 of Paenibacillus residui. NCBI lineage: Bacteria > Bacillati > Bacillota > Bacilli > Caryophanales > Paenibacillaceae > Paenibacillus > Paenibacillus residui. The sequence continues at coordinate 5,285 of NZ_JBHTIU010000005.1, read as the reverse complement.
GGCTCCGATAAAGTTGGCAACGAACTGGTTCCGGGGATAAGCATAAATCTCATGCGGAGAAGCGATCTGTTGAACGCAGCCGTCGCTGAGTACGGCAATACGGTCGGATACGGCAAGCGCCTCCTCCTGATCGTGCGTTACATAAATCGTAGTGATGTTCAGCTCTTTCTGCAGTTTGCGGATATCCGTCCTCATCTTGATTCTCAGCTTGGCGTCCAGATTGGACAAGGGCTCATCCATGAGAAGCAGACCGGGCCGGATGACAATCGCTCTCGCCAGGGCGATTCTCTGCTGCTGTCCGCCGCTCATATCCGATGGCACCCGATCCCGCAGGTGGGTAAGCTCCACCATTTCCAGAGCCTCCATCACCCTCTGCTCGATTTCCTTCTTTCCGACCTTCCTCGCTTTCAAGCCGTAAGCGACATTTTCAAAAACGGTCATGTGGGGGAAAATAGCATAGTTCTGAAATACCATCCCGATATTCCGTTCATGGGTCGGCACCTCATTCACGAGCCGATCCCCGAAATAAATATTGCCCTCCTCCTGCCTGTAGAAGCCTGCGATCGTCCTCAGCAGGGTTGTCTTGCCGCAGCCGCTCGGTCCGAGCAAGGTGAAAAATTCGCCTTCCTGAATAGTAAAATGCGCATCGTTCACCGCTTTAACGGTGCCAAAATATTTGGAAACATGCTCAAAGGTGATTTTCTGCATTACGGTCCCTCCCGACAGATAAGAAGGGTGCCTAACGGCAACGTTAAGCACCGGATTCCCATCTTATTGTTCTTGTCCTGTTACAATTCTGGTAAAGCGCGCAACAGCTTCATCCTTATGCTCGGATGCCCACTCGGTGTCATACGGCAGCACTTTAATATCCTTGGTGAGCGGAATGCCTTCGACCTTCTCGGCATCCTTCCTGACGGAGCGGCGTTTGAATTCCTTCTGAATCAGGCTCTGTACGTCCGGACCGGCGACAAAGTCGATGAATTGCTTCGCTTCTTCAAGATTTTTGGCTCCTTTGATGATAGATAAAGCATCCGCACGGGCAGAGGTTCCTTCCTCGGGATAGATAATGCCCACTTTAGCTCCACCTTCGATATAACGGAGAGCCGCGTCCTCCGAGGTGATGCCCAGATAAAACTCTTTATCCGCAACCCCTTTGTAGACCATAGAGGAACTCGATAAAATTTTATTGTCCAGATTGGCGACAAATTTCTTGATGAACTCCCAGCCCTTCTCGTCATTCAAGCCGAAGGCCGTCATCATGGTGACCATTTGCGTATAGGAGGAAGCCGAACGCTGAGGATCTGCGAAAGCTATCTTGCCCTTCCACTTCTCGTCAAGCAAACCTTCCCAGCCCTTGGGCTTCTCCTCTTCGGAAACGAGATCCTTGTTGTAGATAATGATCATCGGCAGAATGGACAGCGGTGTCCAGACTTTGTTCGGATCGACGTAGTCGGCTTCCAGATTGTCGATTTCTTTGGTGACGTAGGATTCGAAGTAATCCTTGAACGCATCGTGAGATTCCTGTCCGCCGCCGAAGAAGACATCGCCCAACGGGTTAGACGCCTCGGCCTCTACCCGCTTCAACAGCTCCCCGGTTCCCCCGGAGATCAGCTGCACCTGGATTCCCGTGCGATCCTGGAACTCCTTAATGATCGGATTGTTAATTTCCGCCTGGTTCGGCGAGTATACCGTCAAGCGTCCCTTGCCTTTCGCTCCTCCCTCCGATGGATTATTTTCGGCCGTTTTGCCGCCTCCGCCACCGCCTCCGCCGCAGCCGGCAGTCACCAGAAGCAGTACCGTCAGAAGGAATAATAACGCTTTCTTTTTCACTTAAAGACCTCCCATTCCTTATTTCTTTGTCATCCTCCGGTTCCGCAGGTTGGACCCTGACGGGAGCACGTCGGTGTTGTCTAAACTATAAAGCAACCTGTAAGCGCTGCCAATGAGACAAAATTTCCTAACTGTCGATTTTTTTGTCCACTATTTTTTACCTGGGAAAGAAAAAACAGGCGTCCGTGAAAGCACCGCTTAGTGCAATCCCATTCGCCTGCGAAATTCGGTCGGGGTTTCCCCAGTCCATTTGCGAAACAGCTGGCTGAAGTAGCGAGCGTCCTGATATCCTACCGCCAGGGAGACCTCATAAATTTTGGCATCCGGCCGCAGCAGAAGCTGCTTCGCCTTCTCCAAGCGCAATTGGGTTACATATTCGATAAAGCTGACTCCGCTGTATTTTTTGAATATCCGGCTGAAATAGCTTTCGCTCATATGAACCGATGCGGCAACGTCCTGCAAGGAAATATCCTTATCGTAGTGCTCCCTGATATATTGTTCAATCGTATCCAAACCGTATTTCTCCTTGACGATCAGCTGATCCAATTCTTCATAGCAGATGATCCGGTTATAACCGATATATTCCTTCTGCTGCAAGGCCACCTCCGCCTCATGATAGGCCGCTGCCAGCGAATGGTAGTGCCGGTGCGTACCGCTAATGCCGACCGCTACGCTCCATCCCTGGTCCCGGCAAGCCGCGATGAGCCCCGCAGCCTGTTCCCTCCAGCCTGCGGACGGACAGGCCAGGAGAACGGCAAGCCGATGCTCGTGCATGAAGAGCCGCAGGCTTCCTGTTTCTGTGCAGTAGCCGGCATCGGAAACGATTGAAGCTGCCCCACTGGAGCCTGCCACCGGGGACCAGCCATCCAAAGCTTGCATAAGCGGCTCCAATGCCGCTGTCCAGGGAAGTCTGTCTTCTTGAGTGCTGTCCGGCTCCCACTCTACAATTGCGACCTGAAACGAGGCAAACACTTCATTCACCCGGTCTCCCAGCAGCTCCTTCAGCAGCTCGGCTTCCCGCTCCGTGGCGCTATCCAGCATGAAATCATGCAGCAATTTGGCCAGCAGCAGCGGTTGGCTGCTCTCAATCTTCAGCTCCAGCCGCTTTGCGTATTCCTGCTGCTCCCTCTCGGCTTCAATTTGCCGGATGACTCTGCCTATCGTGCGCATCAATTCATCGGGATCGGTCGGCTTGAGGACAAAATCGGCGGCCCCTAACTTAATCGCCTGCTGGGCATAAGCAAACTCGTCGAACCCGGTCAGGAAGACGATCTTCGTGTGCGGATAAGCTTCGCCTGCCCTCCTGGCCAGCTCCAATCCGTCGCAGCCGGGCATCCGGATATCCGTAAGCAGAATGTCAGGCTTAAGCCGCTCGATCATCTGCCATCCGGCTTGTCCGTTAGCGGCTTCTCCGATCAACCGGCAGCCAATCTCTTCCCATGGAATCGTCTGCTTCAATCCTTCCCGCACCAGCCATTCGTCATCCACTATCAGGATCGTGTACATATCTGCCCTCCCTCTCCGTCAATATCGGAAATTCTATCCGAACCCGCGTCCCTTGGCCCGGGCGGCTATCCAACTCCATTTCGTAATTTCCGCTAAAATATAATTCCAGCCTGCGTCTTACATTGGAAAGTCCGATGCCTGTCTTATCGGAGGCAGACGAACGATACCGATTCTCTCTCATGGCCTGCACAAGATCTGCACTCATTCCTACCCCGTCGTCTTCGACCGTAAATCTGAGCCGGCCTCCGTTTTTCTTGCCGGTAATGACTAGAGACCCTTTATCCTCCTTCATTTCCAGCCCGTGAGTGATAGCGTTTTCGACAATAGGCTGGAGCAGAAGCTTCAAGGTATAGCAGCCTTCAATCTCCGGTTCTATTTCGATGCGGACGTCAAATTTATCCCGGTAGCGCATATTTTGAATGACCAGATAATTTTTGATTTGTTGAATGTCTTCCCGCACCTCGATAATTTCGTGATCCTTGCGAATGCTGAAGCGAAGCAGCTCTCCCAGGGAAACGACGGTTTTGCTGATATCATGCACTTTATGAATTCGTGCCATCCAATTGATGGAATCGAGCGCATTATACAGAAAATGGGGATTGAACTGGGCCTGGATCGCTTTCAGCTCGGCCTCGCGCAGCTTTAGCTGCTTCTCGTATACTTCATTGATCAACTGCTTGATATGGGCCAGCATCTTGTTAAAGCTTCTGCCCAGCTGTCCGATCTCGTCATTGGAGCCGGCGGCGAACGTAACGTTCATGTTTCCCTCCTCGACGAGTCGCATCAGAAAGCGCAGCTTCCGCAAAGGACGGGTCACGTTGTTGGACAAAAAATAAGCGAGCCAGAAAGCGAACAGAATGCATATGGCAATGATGATCAGGGTCAAATTGCGGATGCTGCTTCCTTCCTTGGTCAACGCGCTGACCGGCACTACATTGACCAGCTTGAAGCCGGTCATCTCCGAGGTGTCGAAGGTCACCATGGCCGAGGAACCTCCCCGTTCTCCCGGCGGGATGCGGAAGAAGCCTTTCTTCCCCTCCAGGACCTGATCAATATAAGGCTGATCCAGCTTAGTCCCCACCTGATGCTTGGAGGGCAGACTGGAGACCACGTAACCGTTGCGGTCCAGCAGGAACACCTCTCCCCCGGGGTATAATTGGGCCTTATTATATTTATCGGCAAGCGCCGGCTCCATTATATCGATCACCAGAAAGCCCAGAGGCTGATTGGTTTCAATATTTTTGAGCATACGGCCGGAGCTGAGAACGACGCCGAAATCATCCATTTTTTTCATCGCGTAATGGGTATCCCAGACTACGTTTCCGTTCGCCAGATCGGCTTTGCGGAACAGCCCCCAGTGGACGTTGTAGTCGCGGTAGGAATTAGGCAGCAACTCGCCGGTGAAATAGCGGTCCCCGTTTTCCCCCAATAGGTAAATGGAGATTTCCCAGTTTTTGAACCCGAGGAATGATTCCAGAATCGCATTAATTTGCTTGCGGTCGCTATGCTTCTCGGCCAAACTGCGGTCGCCCGGCTTGGACAGCACCTGCTGAATATCTTCGTTGCTATAGATATACATCGACAATTGCTCGATATCTTTAACAAAATAATTGATGCTGTGATTCACTTGCGACAGGTTCTCCAGTATGCTCCGGCATACTTGATCGAGGATGGCTTCCGCCGACTTGTAATAGGAGAAGGCCCCCAGCAGCGCAAGAGGAGTTACCGCAACGACCAGAAACAGCAGGATTAATCTTTTCTTCAGCTCCACTTCCGTCACGCCCCTCATTAAAGCGTTTACACAAAAATCCCCGTAAATCCAATAAAACCATATTCCTGCCAAATCGGCAATCCAAAAATTTTTTAGACCCACAAACTTACATACTCAACTTTCGCAGCTTAGATTGGCAAACAAACCCTTGATATAACTGGGTAAGGTGCTCATCCAT
>NZ_JBHTIU010000004.1:0-9668 GCF_042677205.1 Paenibacillus residui | reverse complement strand
TCATGTACTACAACAAGAGCAGCTAATTTACACTAACGGTGTGTCCACTTTCTTGACAGAGGTCCAAATAGAAAACCATTTCTTGTCTTGTGGTGGATCCTCCACCGTCTAACTGTATTTTATGTAGGTAAATTCAAGCGAATGGTGGAAAGTGATTAAAGTAAATGGAAAAACTACATTTAGAATCAAGGCTTTTTGCTGAAATCGCCTTTTTTGTCCAAACTAGCTGTAGTTTTTCCACTTAGCTTCCGTCTTTTGGCTCCGCAGAGCAAACTAACTGTATGAAATCCAGTTAGACGCGCCATTCTGCGAGTAGACTGCTTGCACGGCACAAGCAGAAAATGAAAATAGACGGATTTTCAAGGTAGACGCCCAAGTAAGAAAAGCGTCACCGGTACCGTCAAGCGGCACCGTCAGATTATCGAGACATAACCAGGTAAACGGTTCTATTTGCTACGTAGAATATCAGTTATTCTCAAACGGGCTGTCGTCTTACAGCGATTGGATCGGCGAAACCGTCATAAAAGCAGGAGAGGAATCACTGATTCGGTTCAGCGTAAAGCCGGAAATTAAATAGAAAGATGGCCTATTGATTTCAAAGGTTATTTGGCGATTTCAGTCTGCGAAAGTTGAGTTCTTAAGCAAACTTTCTCTCTTGTTCGTCCCCTAACAAGTAACGTTGAATTGCCTGAGCTACCCCGTTTTCTTCATTCGTTCCGGTGCTGCCATCCGCCGCCTGCTTCAGCTTCTCATCGGCATTTCCCATCGCAACTCCCATTCCCGCCGAACGAATAAGGCGAAAATCGTTCATATTATCACCGACGGCCATGACTTCCTCCATGCCGATACCGAGCAACTCACACACCTTGCGAACGCCGCTTTCCTTGGTAATCCCTTTGCAGGAAATTTCCATATTCACCGGAGCGGAACGGGTAACTTCCAATGTACCCCAGCCCTCAACAGTTTCCCTCAGCTGCTGCATCACCTCGAGGTCATCATGCCGAATCCCGAACTTCATCCAGCCTCGTTCGAACATTTCATCCGTCCAGTCCTTCTTGCCCGTCAAGCTTTCCACGCTGTATCCCCAGTAGCCGGCGCCGGCTTCCACTGCCAGGGAATGCAGCCGGTGAATATCCTCCTTGGACAAGTAATGACGCTCAACCAACTCGCCCGGTCTTCGCCAAATCTCGGCTCCGTTAAGAAGAACCATGGGGGCATCCAGCCTGAGCTCTTCCCAGAACGCTTTCGTAGTCTGGACTCCACGGCCTGTAGCAAAAATAACCGTCACTCCGGCGTCCCTCGCCCGCTGAATCCACTCCCTCGCTTCCGCCGTTATCCGTTTATCCTCCGTAAGCAGTGTACCGTCCAAGTCGAGGGCTAGCAGCCGATAATTGGCCATAACCATCATCTTCCCCTTTCATTGAGTCAAGGATAAACGGCTATCGCCGTCCTTGGGACAGGCGCGTTTACCCATGAAATCTTTGTATTTCTAATGAGAGTTAGTATACAATTGTACAGCTTTACTACATAACCAATTAGATTGAAAATTTGTCCAGAGGCACGTCAAAAAAATGATTCATGACCAGACCGACCGCCGAGCTGGATTCATCCGGCGTCCGGGGCAGATAGACAAGCTCTACCTCCCGGCAGGACTCTGGAACCGTCTCCATAATCCGCCGGTTTAGAGCAGGGATCAGCCGCTCCCCTAATACATCGATCATTTTGCCGGTCAGCAGCACATGATTCGGGTTCAGGATCGTGATGACGTTGCCAATCGCCCGGCCGACCGCCGCTTCAACTTTGCCAAACAGCCTTACAGCCTCCGGCTCGTCCGCCTCGAGCGCCTGCTTAAGCTCTTCCGGCGTGTAGCCGCCGTTGCGCTTCAACCCGCTGGCCGATGCGAAAGTGGTCAAGCAGCCTTTGGCCCCGCAGTGGCATTGGCGGGCATCCTCTCCGTCGAAGGCTTTATAATGACCGAATTCCCCGGCGACGTGCCTCATTCCGGCCAATAGCTGCCCGTTGGCGACAATTGCTCCTCCGATCCCGTAATCCAATTTAATCGTCAGGTTATTGGGGGAGTCCGCCAGCCGGCCGTTGAGATTCTCAACGAGCGCGAGCAGGTTGGCATCGTTCTCCAGATACACGGGCAGACCATAAGCAGCTTCCAGACGTTCCTGAAGAGGAAACTGCCTCCATCTCAATCCGGGCGAATAAATGACTACACCCCGTTTGGAGTCCACCAGCCCCTGAATACTGCAGCCTATCCCCTTCAACTGATTACGATGGGTCACATGCCCCAGCAGCTCATCCACGACTTGCCGGATATAGAGGACGGGATGCTCATCGTTGTTGTAGACCGGAACATCGACGACAATCTCTTTAACCGGACGGCGGCGGAAATCCATTAGCGTCCCGCGGACATATCGGACCGCTATCTCTACCCCAATGGCGTAGAGATTTTCGCTTTTCACCATAAGCGGCACCGGTTTGCGCCCTCCATTGCTGGCAACCGGATTCAACTCCTGAAGTACATCGTCCTGCAGCAGCCGGTTTACGATATTGGTGATCGTTTGCTGGGTTAATCCCGTTTTCTCTGCTAATTCCACCCTGGTAATAGGGCCTTCGGTGAAAATGAGACGCAGCACTCTTTGCTGATTGATCGATTTTAGCAGCTTGCTGCTAGCCGTCTTGCTCTTATTCGTCTGCATATCAACCTTTCCTTTCCTGGAAAACTGGATTGACATCCTTCATAAACCCTTTTGCTTTATTCTTCCTTGCGCCCTGTCCGTTGTCAATCACTCTCAATGGTTAACCGGATGCGGATCGGGATTTGGTATTTCCCATCCATCCATTTTGTTCCCAATTGGCAGCCTTATGCAACCAGGGAAGGGTTAGTCGGAATGCCCGGATTTCCAGGAAAGTCAGCTTCCATTGCCGTCTGATCGACGGCAGCTTCCGGCTTCCGTAGAAGTTCGCCGGAATATTCAGCCGCCGGGCTATGTATCTCATGCGTCTAAGATGAAACGAATTAGAGACATAAAGGCAGGTTTTCAAATGATGCCTTCTCATCAACAGAGTACAATTCACGATATTATGCACTGTATTCCGGGAGTACTCCTCCAGCAATATCCGCTTGGCATCCACTCCTTTGGAAATAAGGTAGTCCCGCATAATCGCGGCTTCTGTCCGTTCGGAGACTACGGCTCCTCCGGATAGCACTACATAACGATACCGGAATCGGTTCCATAAGTCCAATGCCGTATCCAGCCTTTCGGCAAGCAGAGGGTCTATCTGCCCATTTATACACTTATAGCCCAGCACGACGAGAGCATCTGCTTCCCGCGGCGTCCATCTTCCTGCATGAATCCAAATAAAGTAGATAAGCGGAATGCCGGCCAACACTCCTAGCAAGCTGATAACAATGACCAAGTTATACTGATTCCTTTCTTCGATGAACTAGTTTTTCTCCTTGTGCAATGAGTGCAAAATATAGGCTTCATAGCCGAAGAAGCTTTCCTTCGCTTTGCGCTGAAAATGTCCCTGCGAAACGACTTCGGAGACCCGCAGCGTTGAACACGAAAATATGCCGGTTAGAGTGAATAATCTCTATCCCTCAAGCCGTTTTTTTCAAGGAATTTTCGAAATCCGGACGAGGAAGCCCTTACCAATCATAATCTTAATAAATCAATTTGATTAAGTGTCATTCTAAAATAGTTTCTCCCTTCTGACAAGACTCTTATAGAATAAAATTTCACTCGTTTTTTTTAAAACGCATTGGAGAGGCAAGGCAGGCAGTCATTGTTTTTCAATAAAGCCGGCAAGGGACATGAAGCGAAAAAAACACCTGCCCGTATTTGAGCAGGTGTCCTGAAAGTATGCTGCTACTGAAGCAGATGAAATTTATTTCGTTTCGATAACGACCGTCTTCGTCATATCGTCCCATTCCACGTGAGCACCCAGCGACTCGCTGATGAAACGGACCGGAACCATGGTGTTGGATTGGACCAGTTGGGCCGGCACTTCCAGGTTTATCGTTTCCCCATTCCGTTTGGCCTGCTTGTCCCCGATTTTTAAATAGATCGTCGTATTTCCTTTGGTAGCCGTTACGGAGTACTCCTCTTGATTCCATTCGATTTTCGCACCGAGCTGTTCAAAAATCGCTCTCATCGGCACCAGTGTATTTCCGTCAATAAGAACAGGTGGCTGTTCAAACGAGAGTAATTTCTTATCGATCAGCACTTTGATTGGATCGAAGCCGATCACCAGCGGTTTCACATCCAAGGAGCCGCCAAAATGCCTTTCCCGTATAGAAAGGATTTCCTTAAGCGATTTCGCTCGTGTCGACTGGAAGATGTCAAGGGTTTCATCCCGGAGTTCAAACAGGGTATCGACCGTTTTTTTACGGGTTTTCGTTACGTCAGTCATCGCCTTGTCGCGCGCCTCTTGTAGCTCCTCCGCTCCCTTGGTCAGAATCTCGTCCATCTTCTTGCGGGCATCCGCCAAAGTCAGATTTCCTTGTCTGTAGTTCCACATCGTACCGGAGGAATAGTGTGGGTTGCTTTCATTCTTAAGCTCCCACATTAAACCGGAGGAATAATTCGGGTTCATATCGTTCCGGTAGTTCCACATCGTACTCGAAGAATAATTCGGATTGGTCGTGTTGCGATAGTTCCACATCGTACTGGAGCTGTAATCGGGATTGATTTCGTTCTTCAGTTTCCAATGGGATCTGGAGGAATAATTTTTATTGATCTCCTTATTGTACTCCCACATAGGTCCGCTGGAATAATCGGGGTTAATGGCTCTCCGGTATTCGGTCAGCTTATCGCGGTAATCCCGCTGGTTCCCGTATTTATCATCCAACTGCTTGAAATCTTCATTGAACAAATCCAATAAATACCTCAAATCCGCATCGGCTGCCTGCTCCAGCCGTTCCCGCTCACCCGAAGTGATGGCGATAAGCCAATCATATTCTTTGCTTGCTCGATTATAATCATCCTTATACTGATTGCTGTAGTGCTCATATAAGCGTTGGTACATGCCATCGATTTCATCGATGAAGTCATCCGCGTAGGCGCGATCTGCAGGAAGAAGTGTTCCTCCCAACAGCACTCCCACGGATAGAACTGCCGAGAAGAGTACATTTTTGCACTTTGTCCAAGAGACATTCATTAATTTGTTTACCCTCCATTTAAGTTAAAATTGATCGCAGAATCCGCTGATGCTGCTGACAATGCTTCTCTCTTTCATATGGATCCTGCAGTTTCGATTTTTTCGACGCATGGCAGGCAATTCCTTCTTTCCGCGCAAAAATAGAACTTTTTTCCTTCACAAGAACAGGTCTTTAGATCTATTAATTGGTATGAACGACCTTCTTGGCAATGACAGAGCCTGTTTAAGCCCGACTCAAATCCGCTTAAACAGTGAAAGATAGGGCGTCCTCCGTCCCTAGATTCCCCTACCCCATACCCCTGGAAAGGCGAGACTTGCCAATCGGAGAAATCCTTGATGGTCATCAAGTTGTTTCTTGCGTTTCCGGCCCGGGTTAGATACGATAATTAGTAGAACTGTTCTACTGAAATAAGGAAAGGAGCCACCCAACGATGGCCGGACATTCCAAATGGAAAAACATACAGCATCGCAAAGGAAGACAAGATGCCCTCCGCGGGAAAGTTTTCACTAAAATCTCCAAAGAAATATATGCGGCGATCCGCAGCGGCGGGGACGATCCGAATACGAACCTTCGCCTCAAGACCGCTCTGCAGAAAGCAAGACAAAATAATATGCCTAACAGCAACATAGAAAATACGATCAAGAAGGCTTCCGGAAATATGGAAGGCGTAACTTATGAAGAAATTATTTATGAAGGCTATGGACCGGCGGGCGTGGCTGTCATGGTCGAATGCCTGACCGATAACCGAAATCGGACGGCGGCGGATGTCCGTCATATCTTCTCCAAATATGGCGGCAACCTGGGAGAGAGCGGCTGCGTCTCTTATTTATTCAGCCGCAAAGGAGTTCTCACCCTTCCAATCGAGGATGGCGGACCAGACGAAGATACCCTCCTGATGGAGGCGCTGGAAGCAGGGGCCGAAGACGTCCGCGTGGAGGACGGAATCGCCGAGATTACGACGGCACCCGAAGACTTTGACAGCGTCAAACAGACTCTGGAAGGCAACGGCTACCAGTTCCAGCAAGCGGAGCTAAGCCTGATTCCAGCCACCACCGTCAATTTGGAGGAAGAAGATGCGATCAAGATGATGAAATTGATGGAGGCGCTGGAGGACAACGATGATGTCCAGGATGTACACTCCAATTTTGACATGGACGAGGAAGTAATGGCCAAGCTTTAGGCAGATATGGTATGGCGGAAAGGCAGTGTGACCGACAATGTCGGCCGCGCTGTCCTTTTCTGTTATACTCCAAGGGACCGAAGAAGCGCATGGCGCGTTTTATTCTTTTATATGGGTTCGGTTAATAGTCTGCAGCTTTTGTGCCAGGCCGGGCGTTCCTTTAATAAGGAGGGAAGCATTGTGCTGATTTTTAGATGGGCCATCATTTTGACTATTTTCATCCTCTCCTATTTTACCGGGTTTGCTGCCTATACAGGCACTCTTTGGAAAGTGTGGGGGGAAACCCTTGGCGGGGATAGGTATGCGGTTATGTTTTGGTCGGGACTGGCCTATTTGCTTATTTTGGGCCCTCTTTTTGCCCTGATCTGCATTCTGGTCAAAAGCAAACTCAAGCACCCGGCTCTCGGTCTTCTTTTCTACCCTTTGTTCTGTTCACTATCTTTCATTGTTCCTACCGCATTTATTTTTTTGTTCAACGGAGGGGGCAGCTTATTGTCTGCCGAGGCACAGTTGTTTTATTCTTTCTTTGCCGCTTCCGGCCTAACTTTCGGGTTAGGGTATGGCATAATCTCTATAATATGGCGACCTAAGCCCCCGATGCAGAATGAATCCTTAGAGCACGTCCAATAAGCTTCGGCCTCCTTATTGTTCAGTTACGAAGGAAGACGATGGGGGGCTCTCTCTTCTCCTTGCTCATTTGTTTACGAGTGTGGAGGTATACTGCTAGCCAACGCTTCTTGGAATAAAATCGCTCCGTGCGGCTGATTAATTTCCCCGTCTTTTTTTCTGAAAATGTTCGTTAAATTCGCCCAAAGCGAAACACTGCTTATTCCCGGTAATTCTTTATTAATCGAGGCTTTGGACTGTTATCCCCTAACCTCAGAAAAGTTCAATTAACCCCCGTGCCATCGGGTTAAATTCCATCATAATGATTATGAGTCAAATCGATAATCGCGAACCAAACCATAGGGCAATTTCTGAGTTGATGGGATAGCAGATAAAAGGAACAAGGTGCGGCACGTATTCTGAGCATAGGGGATAACAGACTTAAGAAGATGCAAGCGCGGTACCCGTTCTGAGCATAGGGGATAATAGACATAAGAAGATGCAAGGCACGGCATACATTCTGAGCAAAGGGGATAATAGACATAAGAAGGTGCAAGCGCGGCACCCGTTCCGAGCATAGGGGATAACAGACATAAGAAGATGCAAGCGCGGCACCCGTTCTGAGCATAGGGGATATCGCACATAAGAGGATGCAAGCGCGGCACCCGTTCCGAACATAGGGGATAATAGACATAAGAAGATGCAAGCGCGGTACCCGTTCTGAGCATAGGGGATAATAGACATAAGGACAATAAAATGATACAAGGCCCGGCATGTATGATTTATGCGGGCCCTGCTATAATGATTTCAATAATTAACCATCTTTCCTGCCTGCAGCTCATCGCCACGTTTAAACTGCAAATCAAGCCTCCAACTGCTGCTTACTGTTATCATTGTAGATACTCAAATCCAGTTCCTTCGTCGCCTTGCCGGTAAGAATTCCGGTAACCATACTGCCGCTGACATTCAACGCCGTGCGTCCCATGTCAATAAGAGGCTCGACAGAAATCAGCAGTCCGGCCAGAGCAACCGGGAGGTCCATCGCAGACAATACGAGCAATGCGGCAAAGGTTGCTCCTCCCCCTACACCTGCTACACCGAAAGAGCTGATAGCCACTACAGCAATTAAGGTAATAATGAAGGAAGGCGTTAACGGGTTGACTCCGACCGTCGGCGCAATCATTACAGCTAGCATGGCGGGATAAATCCCGGCACAGCCATTCTGCCCGATCGATAATCCGAGTGATCCGGCGAAGTTGGCTACACCTTCAGACACTCCGTAGGAATGGGTTTGGGTCTTCACATTCAAAGGCAGTGCTCCCGCACTGGTGCGGGATGTGAAGGCAAAGGTTAGCACTGGAATTGCCTTCTTAACATAAGTAATCGGATTCAGCCTGGCACCGGCCAGCAGCAGCAAATGAATAAGGAACATGACAATCAGAGCGACATACGACGCGATGACAAATTCGCCCAGCTTCCAGATTCCCTCATAATCCGTAGTCGCCGTTACTCTCGTCATTAGCGCCAGAACACCATATGGAGTGAGCCTCAGCACAACGGTAACCACTCGCATAATAATGGCATAGAGCGCTTCTACGATTTTCTGGAAGAACTCCGCCTGCTCCGGCTGTTTTCGCCTGACTCCCAGGAACGCGAAGCCAATGAATGCCGCAAACACTACTACGGCGATCGTTGAAGTGGCCCGGGCCCCCGTGAAATCTCGGAACGGATTTTCCGGCAGCAGCTCAAGCAGCTTTTGCGGGAAGGTCATTTTCTGAAGGTCTCCCAGCCGATTCTCCAATTGCTCCCCGCGAGAAGTTTCCGCTTCCCCGCCCTCAATTTGAATTCCCTCCAGGTTGAATACGGTTGCGGTAGTAATCCCGACGGCTGCGGCTACCGCCGTTGTTCCGACCAGAATTCCAATAATCAAGAGTCCGATTTTCCCAAAATTTTTGGTCACCTTCATCTTCGTAAACGCCGTCAGAATGGAAATAAAGACGAGGGGCATGACGACCATCTGCAGAAATTTAACGTACCCTCTCCCTACGATATCAAACCATGCCAGGGAGGTCTTTAACACCTCAGACTGGGCTCCGTAAATAAATTGCAGCACAAGTCCAAACACAATCCCGATCCCCAAACCGGTGAATACCCGTTTGGAAAAAGAAACATGCTTTCTTTGCATGACAAAAAGTCCGATGATAAGCAGAAGCATGATTACAATATTAACGATTGTCCATAACACGTTGACCAACTCCCACTTTTAAATTCGAGGCGATAAAAGTATATTCAGATGTATCCAGTTATATAACAACTATTCATACCTGTCAAGTTGGAATTTGACTTACTTTTTATTCGCGGGTCTATATATGTAATTAACATGGGCATTCGCATTCCAACCATAATGGTCCGGATTGAATTCTATCGCCATATATTAGAGTAGTAAACTTATAGTATGCCGGCTGACATTTTTTGATATCGATTTTTTTTAGTTTGCCCATATTCCATTAATTATGTTCATTCATTGGAAAATAGCGGGTAAATAAGCCGGCCGTTATGTCGCTGCAGTTGAAGAGGCTTACGGCGCGAAACAGATGCATTTATCGGGTTGTTGGAAAAAGCATCTGCGCGTTGCTTGCGGAGTCAATCATAACCACCCGTCCAACGGGTGGTTTGCTCTTGGGGTATAACCCCCTGTTGCCAAACTGC